>JBBSBO010000051.1:0-9385 GCA_038251215.1 Caldilineales bacterium | reverse complement strand
GGCGCACGGCGCTCTATCTGCTGCTGACGACCTTGCGCGCTGAGGCGGGTGAGGCCGGGCGCGAGGTGGGCCGCACGGAAGTGATCCTGCCCGCCTATACCTGCCCCTCGCTGGCGAAGGTGGTGGAAGCAGCAGGCCTGACGCCGCGGTTGGTGGATGTATCGCCCTACACCCTCTCCTATAATTCGGCGGAGCTTGCCACGGCGGTCGGCGAGCGCACGTTGGCCCTCGTCTGTGTACACCCTTTCGGCATTCCGCAGCCCGTCGATGGCGCCCTGCATGTGGCGCAGGACGCGGGCGCAGTCGTGATCGAGGACGCGGCCCAGGCGATGGGCGCCAAGTTAGGCGGGCGTTTTGTGGGAACCGGCGGCAATTTCGGGCTGTTCAGCTTGGGGCCGGGCAAGCCGATGGCGACCGCGGGCGGCGGTTTTGTCTGCGCACGCGACGACGCCGCGGCCGAGCTGCTGCGTCGCGCCTGGGACGCCTTGCCCGCGCCCACCGGCGCGGCAGCGAACCTGGCGGCGCTGCGCATCGCCCTGTTTGCCGCGGCATTCCATCCCGTCGGCTGGTGGCTCGCCACCAAGGCAGGCGTGCAGCGTATCGGCGATAACGAATCGAGCTGGGGTTTTACGCTGAAGGGGTTGACGGCGGCGCAGGCCGGGGCGGGCCTGGCGCTCTTGCCCCGGCTTGACGAGATCAACGCGGCGCGGCGACGGCGCGGCGAAGCGCTGACCGCGGCGCTGTCCGCCGTCAACGGCGTGTATCTACCGGCGCAGTCGGCCTCGGCGCGCAGCAGCCAGGGCCGCGGTGACTCTGCGGGCGAGCAGACCGCGGCGGAGCCGATCTATTTGCGCTTGCCGCTGATGTTCAACAACGAGGCGGCGCGCGACGAGGTGTATCAGGCGCTGTCGAAGGCCGGCTATGGCGCGGGGCGCATGTATCGCAAGACGCTGGCGGAGTTCTTTCCGCACTATGCCGACGGCGTCTATCCCGGGGCGGAACAGGTGGCGCGCTGTCTGCTCACACTGCCGACGCACCATTACCTAGCGGATGCCGACGTCGAGCGCATGGCGGGCCTCGTCAAGACCGCGCTGCGACCCCCACAAGGCACGGCGCGCAGCACGCAGGGCGCGCAGAGAACGGCGTAAGCGTTGCTGGCTGCCGCGTGACAGGCAATCATTCTGTGTGCCACCCGTACACACTGCCCACACACAAGGAGTAAACATACATGGCAAATGAAAGCAAGAGCCATGCCGAGGTCGCGCAGCAGGCGCGGGCCTATTTGGATCAGAAGTATCACTGAGCGGAGTCCGTGATGCTCGCCGTGGGCGAGCACATGTTGGGCGAGGTGGACGAGCGCACGCTGCGCATTACCACGAGCTTCAGCGGCGGCATCGGCAGCACGCGCCAGGAGCTGTGCGGCGCGCTCAGCGCGGGCATCATGTTGATCGGCGCGCTGCACGGGCGCACGCAAACCGGCGTCGACGATCATGTCTGTCTGGAGCTATCGGCGCGCTATCGCGATGCCTTCGTACAGGAATTCGGCAGCAGCACGTGCCACGTCCTGCGCGACGGCTACGAAAATTGCCCCTGGCTGGTGGAGAAGGCGTCGTTGGTGCTGCTCGACATCATCGATGAAGGCGCGGGCGAAGAGAACGCACAAGCCTAACGGTTCACTGCGGCGCTGTTGATAGAATCGGCGGCTCAGGCGAGGCGCATCGTCACGCCGGCCTCGCCGGCCGCTTCGGCCAGGCTTGCCATGTGCGCCGGGCTGGGGGGAACCAGGTCCGTGGCGCGGTAGAGTTGGCCCAGGCTGCGATATTTGCTCTCCGCCATGGGGTGGTAGGGCAGCAGTTCATAGTAGAGCAGGTTGGGCAGCGTAGCGACGAAGGCGGCGATGGCGCCGATCTGCGCCGCGCTGTCGTTGACGCCGGGGATGACGGGCGTGCGCACGATAAGCGGCTGCGGTTGGCGGCCCAGACGGGCGGCGTTTTCGAGGATGCGCTCGTTGCGCACGCCGGTGCTGCGCCGGTGCGCCGCCGAGTCCATGTGCTTGATGTCCATCATCACTAGGTCGACGTGCGGCAGGATCGCCTCAACGCGCGCCCACGGGAAGTTGGCCGCGGTCTCGATGGCGGTGTGGATGCCGCGCTCTTGGCAGCGCGCCAGGACAGCGGCGGAGAAGTCGATCTGCAAGAGCGGCTCACCGCCGGAGAGGGTAACACCGCCGCCGGACGAGGCGTAGAACGCTTGGTCTTGGAGGATTTCGTCCACGACTTCTTCCACCGACTTGCTCGCGCCGACGAGCACCAGACTCTTCGCATAGCAAGTGTCGACGCATTCGCCGCAGCCGCTGCACAGCTCGCGGCGGAAGCGGTGATGCCCGTCGTCCACGCTGTGTGCGCCCTGTACACAAGCGTCTAGGCAGGCCTCGCACTCGATGCAGCGTTCCGGGAAGAATTGGATTTCCGGCGCAGGGTTCATGTCTTCCGGGTTGTGACACCAGAAGCAGCGCAGATTGCAGCCCTTCAGAAACACGGTCGTGCGGATGCCCGGCCCGTCGTGTACCGAGAAGCGCTGGATATTCGTGACAATCCCCTGCATAAGACGCGTACCCTCCAACTATTCACCACAAAAATCTATATGCTTTTCCCTTAACCCTCGGCGATGATGCGGTCGACGACGATCTGGCGGAATTCCGGCGAGAGGCTGGCGAAGTAGGCGCTGAAGCCCGTCACGCGCACGATCAGATCCGGGTATTTGGACGGGTCCTTGTGCGCCTCAAGCACCTTCTGCTTGTCCAGCACGTTCAGGTTGATCTGCGTGCCGCCCAGGTCGAAGTGCGTGCGGATCAGGCTGCCTACTTTGGCGATGTCCTCCGTCGAGCGTGAGAGGCCGGGGTCCAGCTCTAGCTGCATCGGCGCAGAGTTGCCCAGGCCCGGCTGCACGGCGGCGATGGCAAGGGCCATGGCGGTGGTGGCGCCGTCCTCGCGGAAGCCGGGGTTGGGGTTGCTGCCGTGCGAGATGGGGTCGCCGGCATGGCGTCCGTCCGGTGTGGCGGCGAGGGCGCGGCCCATCGCCAGCGTGCTCGCCCAGGAGAAGATACCCGGCGTCAAGTCGAAGCCCGACGTGGGCTGCTCCTTGATGGCGTACGTGAAGGCGCGCACGATGCGCTGCGCCCAGTCGTCGGCGCGCGAGCCGCCGGAGCCATAGCGCGGCACGCTCTTGAGCATCAGGCGTACGCGCTCGCCGTCGGCTTCACCCCAGTTGCCGTCGAGGTGGCGCATCAAGTCGGCCCAGGACAGACGTCGCTCCTGCTCCACGCGCTGCTCGATAGCGGCGAACGAGTCCGCTACGGTAGCGAGCGCTGCACCGTCGATGCCCAGGTTGTAGATCTCCACGCCGCCATGCGAAGCGTCCTCGCCTTTCTCAATCGGCCCGTAGCACAGCAGGTCGAGCGGGAGCTCGGGGAAGACTTCGTGCATGTGCTCCAGATGGAAGGCAAGGCCCTCGGCGGTGACGGCGACGGCACGCTGCAGGTGATGCACAAAGCGCTGCCAGAGGGCGTCGACGCTTGGCTTGACCGCCGTGTCCGCCATCATGTCGGCGAAGGCCACGTTGAAGATGGCGGCGAAGTTGATCTTAACGATGTCGCGCATGGCGTATTCGCGGCCGGGGACGGCGCTCCAGTGGCAGCCGGAGTAGGCGCGGGAGCGTGCCGTTTCGGCGGGGTAGCCGTTGCGGATCAGCCCCTGCACCGTGCTGTCGATGCCCAGAAACTTGGGAAAGCCCATGCGGTGGGTGAACTGCATTTCCACGCCGCGTTGCAGCAGCTCCGGGTCCACGTCATTGCCCACGCACACGCCCACATTGGCGGGCACTTGCAGGCGGTCGATGGCGTCCAGCACCAAATAGGAGACGCGGCTCGTCACGTCGTGCCCGGCCGCGTCCGGCCCGCCGAGTTGGGCGTAGGCCGTGTCGCGCAGCAACATACAGGCGATGTGAAAGGCGGCTTCCTCGTCGCTTAGGCGGCCCGCGGCGACGTCGCGTGCGTAGAACGGTTCCAGCAGCACGTCCAGCCGCCCGAGCGCGCCGCTGCCGTTGTACATGCGCGCGGCCATCAAGTACCACGTCATCCACTGGCAAGCCTCGCGCAACGTCTGCGGCGGCTCATCCAGCAGGCGGAAGTTGATCTCGGCGATCTCCTCCAGGTTGCAGCGCAGCTGCGGACTCTCTTCCTGCGTCGCCAGTTCTTGCGCGGCGACGGCGTTGCGGTGCATCCAATCGCGGATGCCGAAGATCACCTCTTCGAGGCCCGCGTAGAACTCCTCGGCGTGGGGATTTTCGGCGCGGTAATACTCGATCTTGTCCAGGATGCCGCGCCAGCCTAGCTCGAGGCCGATGGCGAGGTCGGGGCAGAAGTGCTGCGAGCCGCCGATGCCTGGCGTGAGCTTGTAGAGCTGCTGCTCGGCGTGCAGATGCGAGTAGTCCAGGTCCGGATTCCAGCCCTGGCGGCGATAGGAGGCGAAGTTGGCCATGACCGCGCCCGCCAGCGAGCAGAGCGGGTCCACATAGGGCGGATGCGCGTCGAGCAGGCGGCGGAAGTTCTCGCCGCAGATGCGCGGGCCATAGAAGCCGCCGTTGGCATGATTGCTCGCCATGTCGATGCCGTCGATCAGCGCGTCGGTGATGGTCACGCCGGAGCCGCTGACGGCCTGCACGACCTTGCGCACTTCGGGCAGCGGCAGGACGAGCGCCCAGTCGTCGTGGTCCATGGCGCCGAGCACGCGCTGTTTTTCCTGCGTCTGGGCCAGCTTGGTGGCGCGCAGGGCGTCGAGACGCTCTTGGTAGGTCAATTCTTGAGTCAGGATCGTGGCTGTCATGTTCGCTTCTCGTGGGGCAAGTGGCTTGTGCAGGGCCGACAGTAGTCAAGGCGACCGGCGCGCACAAAGAGATCTCCGCGTACCCCACAATCATACCGCGCCGCGCGCACTCTCGCCAAGCGGCAAGGCGCCTACACAATCAGTCTTCTCCAACTGTTTTCTCTGTGGGCAGACTGCTCACAAAGGCGTCGAGCGTCCGCCGATATTGCTCAAAAGCCGTTCGCCCCGCTTCGGTGATGCGGCACAGCGTTAGCGGAACCTTGCCCTTGTAGGTCTTCTCGATCTCGACGTAGCCTGCCGCCTCCAGCTTGGAGAGATGGGAGGAGAGGTTGCCCTTCGTCAGCCCGGTCTCGCGCAGCAGGTAGGTGAAGTCGGCTTCCTCGAGCAGCAGAAGAACGGTCAGGAGTAGCAGGCGCGCCGGTTCGTGGATGACGCGATCCACGTCGATGATCGAATGGGGCGGTTTTGTCATGTCAGCCCTCTTGCGCCGATGTCGTGTGACGCAGATAGACTCGCAGCGTCCAGAGGCCGCTGCCGAGGAAGCTTGCGCTCATAGCTCCGTAATACGCCGCATTGCCCCAGTTTGGCGCGCCGATGAGCAGGCTGGATGCGACGCCGAGCAAGACAGAGAGCAGGGCCAACCCATAGAAGCGAGCCAACTCTAGGCGCATCGCCAAATAGAAGAACAGCCCGCCGACGAGAATGCCTTGCACGGCTGGAATCCAAGCCTGGGAAGCCGGGCTGGCGGCGAACAAGATGCCGACCAGCGCGCCCATCGCGCCGCCGGCGACAGCTCTGAGCGCGCGACGGGATTTTGTCTGGCGTCGACGATAGGCGACATAGCCTGTGCGCGGGTAGGTGTAGCGCTCTTTGAGGCGACGCCCACCCCAACGAAGGCCATAGACGCCGCCCACGATCAGAACAGGGAGCAAGAGCGCAAAGGCGGCCCTCCATCCCGAGTCGGCGGGCAGACGCGCCATCACGCCAAAGAACAGGGCGATGAGCAGGAAGAGGATGCCGAGCATGATTTCGCTGAAGCCGTCTTCATACCAATATTGCATGGCGCGCTGCTTGGACTGTCGCACCTGTTGATCCAACGTGTCGTTCATTTTGTCCATCATTGCATCCTTGCCAATCCGTAAACTAGTTTGTGTTGCAAACTAATTGCGATTATAATCCCAAAACCATGACTTGTCAAGATCGAATGTGAAGTAGCATGGCTCGATTATTTGCTTCAACCGCCAAGACCCTGGCCGCTTCCTCGACGGGCTATCGGGCGCGACCCCGCTGCATCTCCAGATGTGCCTTGCGCCTAGACCCGGATAGACGATCCGCCAATCCGACGCCGGTATACTGGGCCTCAAGCAGTTGCAATTGGCGATTATCGCTTGCGAAGAGGGCAATGAGGCGTCTGCCTAGAAAGCCCAAGCGCCAGCTGGATCGGCGCCGGACTCGACCTAAATCTTTCAAAGGAGAGAGACAATGCCCAGCAAGACAGTGGACAGTCTTCAAGACCTGTATGCGGACGAACTGAAGGATGTGTACGACGCGGAGAAGCAGATCATCGAGGCGCTACCCAAGATGGCGCAAGCTACCACGTCGGACCAGTTGCGCCAGGGCTTTGAGATGCACTTGGAACAGACGCGGGGACATCTGGAGCGTCTACAGCAAATTCTTAGTCGTCACGGCATCAACCCCGGCAACAAAAAGTGCGTAGCCATGCAGGGTATCATCAAGGAAGGCGACCACGCTATCAAGCTAAAGGGCGATAACGCCGTGCGCGACGCAGCCTTGATCGCAGCAGCGCAGCGCGTGGAACACTATGAAATCGCGGCGTATGGTACGCTGCGCGCCTTCGCCAAGGACTTGAACCACGGCGACGATATGGCCTTGCTCGACCAGACTCTGCAAGAAGAAGGCGATACGGACAAGAAGCTGACCAAGTTGGCGCAGAAGATCAACCAGATGGCGCTTGCCACGCAGTAGCGGACTATCGAACGGCGCGACGATTGTGGCTGAACAAGAACTCAAGCCGTGAGCCATCCCCCCCGCAGTCACCGGGGGACGGCTCACGAAGGCGGAGACGGGGCATGGCCGAAATCGAAGAGCCGAATCTTCTGGACGAGACCGACAATGTGCCGTCGGAGTCCGAGGCCGAGGCGTCAGAGTTATCCGATGCGTCGGGCGAGAAACCCATGTTAGCGGCGGATCCGCCGCACCCGCACGACCCGATCCGCAACATCAACGAGATGATCGAGGCGCAAACCACGCGCGGTCAACACGTTGCCGACCGCATTACGCGGCTGTTGGGGTCGTGGGGATTTATCATCACGCAGACCGTCATCCTGATTATCTGGGTGATCCTAAATGTAACGGCTTGGGTCAACCACTGGGATCCGTACCCGTTCATCCTGATGAATCTGGCATTGTCGATGCAAGCCGCCTTCGCCGCGCCGATCATCATGATGAGCCAGAACCGGCAGTCACAGAAGGATCGCGTGGTGGCGCACTACAACTTCTTGATCGACGAGCGCGCCGAGGAGGAGATCCGCGTGATCCTGGAGCACCTCCACGCGCAGAACGTGGCGCTGGGGCAGGTGCATCAGTTGCTCGTGAAGTTGTCACAGGAAAACAGAATAGACCTCTAGCAAAGCGCTGTTTCTATGCGTGAGCGGGTTGTAAGGGTGGGAAGGCGGAACGCCGCCGGTTTTATAGCCGGCGGCGTTCTGTTATCCAGTTTGGGGCAACGCGAAAAGCGCAGCGCTTAGCCGGAGATGCGCCCGACCGACCAGGTTGTGACCGGCGCGATATGTCGGGCGTCGATGCGCTCTTTGTAGTGGATCGCCACGTTGAGCACGCTGTCGAGCAGCGATTCGCTCAGGAAGTGCGGCTGCAAGCCCAGTTCAAACAGGCGCGTGTGCGTGGCGTTGTAGTAGTGTTCTTCCGCCTCGATGCGCGGGTTTTCAACGTGGTTGATCTCGGCGTGGATGCCCAGCGCCTCGCCCGCCTGTACGACTTTCTCGGCCAATTGCAGCACGCTGAACTGCTCGGTGATCTGGTTGAAGACCTGCATCTTGCCCTTGGGCGCCGGGTTTTCGACGGCGATTTCGATGCAGCGCACCGTGTCGCGGATGTCGATAAAGCCGCGCGTCTGCCCGCCTTTGCCGTACACGGTCAGCGGATGGCCGACCGCAGCCTGGATGCAGAAACGGTTGAGGACGGTGCCGAAGGTCTCGTCGTAATCCAGCCGGTTGACCAGCGCCTCGTCTTCCATCTCCAGCGTCTCGGCGGTGTGGACGCCGTAGACGACGCCCTGGTTGAGGTCCGTGGCGCGCAACTCCCAGATGCGGCAGGCGAACATGATGTTGTGGCTGTCGTGTACCTTGGAGAGGTGATAGAAAGAGCCGGGCTGTTTGGGGTAGGGCAGGGTGTCCTTGCGCCCGTTGTATTCGATAGTGATGTAGCCTTCCTCGATGTCGATGTTGGGCGTGCCATATTCGCCCATTGTGCCCAGCTTGACGAGGTGGCAGTCAGGCAGTTCGTCGCGCATGGCGTAGAGCAGGTTCAGTGTGCCGACGACATTGTTGACCTGGGTGAGGACGGCGTGCTCGCGGTCGATCATCGAGAAAGGCGCCGCACGCTGCTCGCCGAAGTGGACAATAGCTTCCGGGCCGAACTCGCGCAGCGCGTTGACCAGGAACGGGTAGTCGCAAACATCGCCCATGTAGAAGGGGATGGTCTTGCCGGTCAACTCCTGCCACCGTCGCAGCCGCTTGCCAATCGATGAAATCGGTGTCAGCGACTCGATGCCCAGCTCGTTGTCCCAGTGCCGGCGAATCAGGCTGTCGAGGATGGCTACCTCGTGGCCGCGTTTGGAGAGATACATCGCCGTGGCAAAACCACAGTAACCATCACCGCCAATAATCAATACACGCATCGAACGTCCTCCACAGGGTTGGGCTTCCGCCTCGATTGGGGCGGGAACCAGGTTGCCGAAAAAACGGATTCGGATATCTGCTTTGCTTGCCGGCGGCGATGAAAGGGGGCGGCGAGAATTGAGGTGCGACTTTTAGGTCGCGGGTTCTTGGGCGGCTTGTCCCTGCGTTCGTTGTTCCACGGCCAGTTGCACCATGGCCGCGATCGTCGCCTCCAGAGCGGGGACGCCACCGAGTTGGATGCCCAGCTCGCCCAGACGACGACAGGCCAGCAGGTTGGCCGGCGGCGCGGCGGGGGCAGGGGGCAGCGGCCCCGGCCGATTGGCCGCGCGGCGCGCCAGGCGCACGATCTCGCGCTGCGTCACATACAGGTCGCTGAGATGGTAGGCTCCACCGATCTCGTCCTTCTCCAGCAGCGCCCATACGGCGCGGGCGATGTCCGCGCCGTGCACTTCGGTGCCGCCGCGCGACGAGGAGACGTTGCCGCCCTCTACGACGGTGCGCACGATCTCCCACCACTTGCTGCGCGCCACCGGCCAGGTGATGCCGTAAACGCCGGTGGCGCGC
>JBBSBO010000050.1:0-9390 GCA_038251215.1 Caldilineales bacterium | reverse complement strand
CGCGCAGACGCGCGCCCACAACTTCACCAACGAAGGCGGTGTGGACCACACGATCCGCCTGCTCAAGAACATCGCCGGGCTGTGGACGCTGCAAGAGAGTCGCCGCCAATGGCAGCGCGAGGGCCACGACTACAGCTGGGACGACCTCACCGCCCTGGCGCGGCAGGCCGAGCCGTTCCGCTCGCTGATCGACCCCGACGCCGCCGACTTCCTCAACCCCGGCAACATGGTCGAGGCCATCCGCGCCTACTGTCGCCGCTCGGGCCAGCCCCAGCCGGAGACGGTGGGTCAGGTGGTGCGCTGCTGCCTGGAGAGCCTGGCGCTGCGCTATCGCGGCGTATTGGACGCACTGCAAGAGATCACAGGCACGCAGGTGGAGACGATGCGCATTGTGGGCGGCGGCAGCCGCAACCGCCTGCTCAGTCAGCTCGCCGCCGACGCGTGCCGTCGCCCCGTCGTCACCGGCCCCGTGGAGGCGACGGCGCTGGGTAACGTCATGCTGCAGGCCATCGCCACGGGACATCTGTCCGGTGTGGCAGAGGGCCGCGCCGCCATCGCCGCCTCCATCGAGCAGGAGACCTTCACGCCCGGCCCCGCCGCCGGCTGGGACGAGGCCTTCGCGCGCTTCCAAGCGTTATTGGTCTAGGCGTTGGCTTAGCGCGTTAGCTTAGGGCCTTGATTTCAGCCAATCGGTTCCGGCGCCGGCTCGTGATGCACCGTGTGCTCGTGATACGCGTCTGGCGTTGCGGCGTAGGGGTCCACGTGTACGACGACCTCGGAGAGGTAGGGCACGGCGTGGAACAGGTCGTGGCGCACATGCTCGGCAATGTGATGGCTCTCGGCTGTGCTGAGGTTGCCGTCCACGGCGATGGTGGCCTCGGCGTGCAGGCGATGGCCCATCCAGCGCATACGCAGCCGGCGCAGCCGCTTCACGTCGGGCTGCGCTTGGATCGACGCTTCGGCGGCTGCCAGGGTCTCCGGCTCGATGGCATCCATCAGGCGATACCACATCGTCACCGTCGCGTCCTTGGTGATGAAGAGGATGGCGATGCCGATCAACAAGCCGATGATGGGGTCGAGCAGGGGGAAGCCCAGCCAGGCGCCGCCCGCCGCCACGAGTACGGCCAACGAAGTGATGCCGTCCGTGCGCGCGTGCAGGCCATCCGCTACCAGCGCTGCCGAGCCGATCTTGCGCCCCACGCGAATTTGAAGCAGGGCGACGGCTTCGTTGCCCAGGAAGCCGATGACGGCCGCCGCCGCCACCCAGCCCAAATTGGTGAGCGGCTGCGGGTGGATCAGCTTTTGGAACGATTCCCAGAAGATCACGCCGGCGCTGAAGGCGATGGAAAGCACGATGAATATGCCGGCGACGTCTTCGGCGCGGGCAAAGCCATAGGTATAGCGGCGCGTGGCCGCGCGCCGCGCCAGATAGAAGGCGATCAACAACGGGATTGAATTCAGCCCATCGCCGATGTTATGCACCGTATCGGCCAACAACGCAACGCTGCCGCTTATCCACACAATGACGATCTGCACGACGGCTGTGATTGCCAACGCAGCCAACGCTAGCCAGACCGTGCGGATGCCTTCCTGGTTGTGCGCCAGCGTCGTATCCGCGGCCAGCGCCTGCTGCTGGGAACTGTGGCCGTGCAGGTGGAAAATGGTGATGACCCAGCCCCACACGCCGCCGCCGTGATCATGGTCGTGCCCGTGGTCGTGCCCGTGGTCGTGTGAATGTCCCTGGTGGTGGGCATGATCATGTGTGTGCTCATCGTTGTGCTCGTGCCCATGATTGTGCGGATGCTCGTGTTCTTCGTTGTGTTCGTGGTCGTGCGGATGGTCATGGGTCTGTTGGGAAGAATTGGATGGCTCTGACATAATGTTATTCAGCCTCCTGATGCGCCGGGTGGGCGGGCAAGGGATAGGGTTGATCGGGCAGATTGCGGCGTACATGGTCCAAATGAAACAGCGCCTCGCGGAAGAGCGCGGCGACGTGGGTATCGTCAATCGAATAGAAGATGGTGCTGCCTTCGCGCCGCGTGCGCACTAGGCGAATGGCGCGCAGTTTGGCCAGGTGATGCGACACAGCCGAGGGCGTCACGTCGACGTGCTGGGCCAATTGGCTCACGCTGTATTCGCAGGCGGTCAGCAAATAGACAAGCTGCGCCCGCGTGGGGTCGCTGAGCGCCCGAAACGTCTCGACGACATCGGCCAACAAATCATCTGGCAGGGGGCCGCCTTTACACTCGGCTGGGTGTTCTTGGGGCATAACGTTGCGCGCACCTTCCTCTGAATACATGAGCGTATGCTCATATATTAAGGTAAGTGCGCTAGGCGTGCAACTTCGGCGCTCTATTTCACGGCATAGCCGGCGATGTGCGGGCCAAAGGGGCCGGTGGAGAGGTCGAAGCGCTCCAGCTCGACCATGCGCAAGCCGGCGCGGGGAATGCTCTCCCATGTCTTGCGGTTGGGGCGACAGCCGTCGGCGGCCAAGCTCCACGCCGGCGCGATCACGTTTTGCAGGCGATGCAGCCCCGTACCCGCCGGCGCGGCGACATGCTCGATGAAGACGAAGCGCCCGCCGGGCCGCAGCACGCGCCGGATCTCACGCAGGGCGCGATCCTGGTCAGGCACGGAACAGAGCACCAGCGTGCTGACCACATGGTCGACGCTCGCATCGGCAAAGGGCAGCGCCTCGACCGTGCCGGCGTGCAGCTCGATGTCCATGCCCAGGCGCGCGGCTTCCGTTTGCAGGGCATCGTGCATATAGCCATTCGGCTCCACGCCCGCCCAGCGCACGTCCGGCGCATAGTAGGCCAGGTTCGTCCCCGTGCCCGGCCCGATCTCGACCACCGTCCCGTGCAGGTCGCCCAACAGCGTGCGCTTGCACTGCGCCAGGTTGGCGTCATAACCCGCTGCAATGCGCGCCATGCTCCACGCATAAAAACGCTGGTATAGCCCGCGCTTGGCTGGTGGAGGATTTGTCATGTTGTTCTTCGCGCCCTTTGCGCCTTTGCGGTGAAATCGACCCAGAAAGGAACCCTGCCATGTCGCAAACCGAACCCATCGTCCTGCAAACCGAGCGCCTCTACGTCCGCCCCTGGCGCGCCGGCGACATTGACCCCCTGCGCGGCCTCTTCACCGACGCCGAGACGGTGCGCTATCTGGGTGACGGGCAGCCCTGGAGCGAGGAGAAGATCGCCGAACTCGTTGCCTGGGGCGTCCAGTCGCGCAGCGGCTGGGAGCCGGGCTACTTCAATTGCCCGCTCGTCTACCGCGAGGGCGACATCGTGATCGGGCGCATCGGCATCAACCCGCTGTGGGATGAACACGGCAACGTGGACTACGCCGAGCCGGAGCTGGAGTGGGACTTGGCGCGACCCTACTGGGGCCGCGGGCTGGCGACGGAGGCCGGCCGCGCGCTGCTCGACTACGGCTTCAACGTGGCAGGCTTCGACCATCTCATCGCCTTTGCCATGCCGGAGAATAAAGCGTCGCTGCGCGTAATGCAAAAGATCGGCATGACCTACTGGAAGACCGCCCCCTTCCGCCACAAGACGATCACCTTCTATCGGCTGGACAAAGAACAGCTACAGCGACGGCCCTCTGTGGTGAACCCGCTTTTCTTGCTGTTGCTTTTTCTTTGCGTCCTTTGCGTTCTTTGCGGTGAATAGCTGTTTCTACAGCGCCGCGAAGAGATCCACCGGCGCGCCGTCCGGGTCGAGGAGCGTAGCATAGCGCTGGCCCCAGAAGGCGTCCCAGGGCGGCTTGTGGCCGCGATAGCCGGCGGCGAGCACGGCGGCATAGAGTGCATCCACCTCGGCGGGCGTGGCGCACTTGAAGGCGAGGGTCATGCGTTGCCCGCTGGGCGGCGGAAAGTCCGGGTCGATCTGCCGCATCAGCGCCAGCGTGTCCCAGGCGATGCGAAAGCCGCCGGGCGCGGTCGCCTCCACGTGTTGTTCGCCGTCGGCCTGCGGCGGAATCTCCAGGCCGAGCAGCCGGTAGAAGCGCAGCGTCGCCGCCATATCCGTCACGACCATGCCCAGTAGATCCGGGGTTGCCATTTTGTACTCCTTCGGCGTGTACGCTTGGTAGATGGATGGTTAATCCAGAGATAGGGGCGGCCCCAGCAGCTCCATACCGTGGTCGCGCCACAGTTGCGGGTCCTGCGGCGGCATGGCGTTGGCTTGCGTCACCTGGCGAAAGAACGCCTCCATGTCGCCCGCCGGCGCGAAGGCGATCAGCATTCTGCCCAGCGCGCCGCCGGTAAAGGCCCAGACATGGGGCACGCGCCGCGGGGCCAGCAGCGAATCGCCGGTCCGCAGCGTGAAGCGCTGCTCGCCCACCTCCACGATGAACTCGCCTTCGGCCGCGTAGAACCATTCGTCCTGCTCATAGTGCAGATGTCGCGCGGGGCCACCCTTGGCGCGGAACGTGTTCTCCAGGATTAAGAGAGCGCCGCCGCTTTCCTGGGATGTGACCTTGAAGGCGATCGTGCTGATGCCCAGCCCGCGCTGCTCACCGAGCCGGTCTTGGCCCGCCGGCGTGAAAACGGGCTGCGCCGGCGAAGATTCGTCGCTCATGTTGTTCTCCCCTTTCCTCTCAACCTTCTCCCTCTGCAGGCAAACGGACCGCGCCCAGTGCGGGCGCAGACGGATCATGCTGCGCGTGGCGGCGGCGAGCGACGGCGAAATTGGCCGTGGCATAGCAGTATTGGCAGCCGAACAGGCACGTATTGTACTGCCCAATGTCTTTGCTGAGAACACAGCCGCACGCCGCGCGCTGGCTGGGGTCCTTTTTCAGCGCCAGGTCGAGGCCGAAGAGCGTGCGCAGCAGGTCGTCGTCGATGCACTTGCCGGGGCGAATGCCGTAGGGTTGCAGCTCCGCCGTCTCGGCGCAGCTGCTGATCTCCATGCCGTGGCGCTGGGCCGTATCCGCCAGGAAGCGCATCAAATCGGCGAAAGCGGACCGGTCGGCGACGGCTCCTGTGTCCGCCTCTCCCATGTCGGCAAGGTCGAGGCCGCTGAGGCGACGGCGCGTCTTGGCGTAGAGGTCGACCAGGCTGACGACGCAGCGCTGCGTGCTGCCGTCCAGCGCGCGCGCCAGCTTGGCGAACTGGCGGCGGTGATAGTCCGCGTCCAGTTGCGCGCTCAGGAGGATCGGGTCATAGCGCCAGATCACGCGCTCCGGGCCGATGCGCTCGGCGAGGCGGCGGAAGGCATCCACGGCGACCGCGCCGTCGGGGCGGTGCGATTCGAGGTGGTGCGATTCGACGCTGCGCGGATAGTCGAGCAGCGTGTACTGGAAGTAGTAGCGGTAGCCGCGCGCGTCGAGTTCGTCCAGGTGCGCCAGCAGCGGGCGCGGGAAGCGCGTCCAAAAGACGATGGCGTCCACGTCCGCCGGGGCGAGCGAGACGACGCTCACCTGGCCGGCGTTGAAGGGGTTGGGCACGTGGCAGTAGCCGGCGCGGATGCGCCGAATAAACCACTCGGCATAGAAGGCGGGGATGTCCGTGCGCCGGCTGGCGCTGATGATCATGGCGGTCCGTCCTGGCTTGCGGCCTTGTATCATGCGCACGCATGTTCTGGCGCATAGTATGCCCAAAATTACCTGCTAGCGCAAGCAAGACAAATAGGACGCTGATTTGTGTATTGGTCAACGACATGATGGAATCTAGAATAGCCAGATCCGGTTGGCGAACTCGTTAGGCGAAAGGCCGGGAATGGACAAGCCCTGATGGGGGCAGTCATTGTACTCGGCCAAGAATTGGTCTAGCAGAGCAGCGAGTTCCTGGTCATCTTGCCAGGATTTGTCCCGCAGCCATTGCTTGAGAGAACGCGCCCAAGGGGCACCCGAACGTTCAGCGATCCCATTCGACTGGGGACGATGACGAGCGATCAGGACCTGGATGAACTCTTCGGAATGCATCAAAGTCTGAAAGGCGTCTGCTGTGAAATGAGCGCCCCGATCGCTAATCAGAAAGAGGAGGGTCCGGTGGCAGGAGACAGCGCAACGTC
This sequence comes from Caldilineales bacterium, assembly GCA_038251215.1. GTDB lineage: Bacteria > Chloroflexota > Anaerolineae > Caldilineales > Caldilineaceae > JASGTU01. Next base: position 3,373 of record JBBSBO010000050.1, on the reverse strand, counting down.
TCAACGATCATCTCTGAGGTGACTCTGGGACCGGCAACGAAGAGAGGCAACCCCAGACATTGACGAGTGCAGTTGTCGGTGATAACCGGAATAGCGATCCAGTGTGGGTTCTGCCGATGAATCGTCCTGCGGGAACCCGCTGGGTGCTGCCGGCTGTTCTTGGGAGGCAGCCACAAAAGCCAACATGGCCTCTGTGTAGTCTCGCTTTTCGTTGGCGAACACCTGTCCAGGCCATTGACGCTCATGCGCCGGGTCTTTGGGTTGCTCAATGACGAGGCGGCCCGAAGAACCGCTAACCGCCGGTAGTTTTTCCGCGCTTTCATGGCTCGCCGGCACGAAACAGAGGTCGATATTTAAGGACTGGCCTGGCGCTTTCGCTGTGCGGACTCCGCCCTCTGCGTTCTTTGCGGTTTGCCCTGCTTTGCGGTTTACTGTTTGTACCATGAACACGACACACCCTGACATCTCCGGCTACGCGCCGGTCCCCGGCGGCAAGGTCTTCTACCGCGTGACAGGCGGCGGGGACACACAATCCTCCGCCGTACCGCTGCTCACGTTGCACGGCGGGCCGGGCTTTCCGCACAACGCCTTCGCGCCCCTCGCCCGCCTGGGCGACGCGCGGCCCGTCGTCTTCTACGATCAACTGGGCTGCGGGCAGTCCGAGCGGCCCGCCGACGCGTCCTTGTGGACCATTGAGCGTGCCGTAGAGGAGGTCGACGCGGTGCGCCGCCGGCTTGGCCTGACGCGCGTCCACCTGCTCGGCCATTCGTGGGGCGGCGCGCTCGCCATCGACTACATGCTCAGCCGGCCCGCCGGCGTCGAAAAACTGATCCTCGTCAGCCCGCTAGTTAGCACGCAGCGCTGGCTGGCGGATGCCGCTCTCCTCAAAGCCGGCCTGCCCGCGGACGTGCGCGCCGTCCTCGACCGCAGCGAGCTGCGCGGCGACTACAGCGGCGAGGAGTACGCCCAGGCGTGCGAGATCTTCTACAGCCGCCACGTCTGCCGCGTGCAGCCGCTGCCCGCAGCCTACGAGGAGAGCGTCGCCGGCCTGGGCGCGGAGGTCTACAATCACATGTGGGGGCCAAGCGAATTCACCTGCACGGGCACCCTGCAAAGCTACGAGCGCTGCGAGCGCCTGCACGAGATCACCGCGCCCACGCTGTGGCTATGCGGACGCCACGACGAAGCTCGCCCCGAAACCGTGGCGCTCTACCAGCAGCAACTCCCCGGCTCGCAACTGCACATCTTCGAGCGCTCGGCGCACATGTCCTACCTGGAAGAGCCGGACGAATTCCTGCGCGTGCTGCGCGCCTTCCTGGCCGCGTGAGAAAATAGAACGCGGATAACACGGATTGGGCGGATCGGCGCGGATTAATGCCGTTCTTTCGTTTTCCTCTGCGTGCTCTGCGACCTCTGCGGTTTATTGCTGTTCTTCGCGCTCTTTGCGTCCTTTGCGGTTAATTCTTTGCCTCACGCATCGCCAACAGCTCCCCCCAGGGCACGACGCCACAGCGCGCGGCCCAGGCATCGTGCAGGCTCGCCAGCTCGCGCACCAACTGCGGCTGCTCGCCCGCCAAGTCGTGCGTCTCCGTGCGATCCGCCTGCATGTCATACAGCTCCCACTCGCCCGGATACTTGCACACCAGCTTCCACTGGCTGCGGCGCACCGCCTTGTTGCCCTCGTGTTCCCAATAGAGCGTCTCGCGGTTGTGCGGGCCGTCGACGAACGTAGGCGTCATGCTGTACCCCTCCAACGGCTGCACGGGATGCCCGGCGTAGCTCTGCGGATAGTCGGCGCCCGCCACGTCGAGGAACGTCGCCATCACGTCGGGCAACTGCGCCGGTTGGCTGCGCAGCTCGCCGCGCGCGTCAATGCCCGCGGGCCAATGCACGATGAACGGCGTGCCGATGCCGCCCTCATGCACCCAATGCTTATACAGGCGGAAGGGCGTGTTGGAAACATTCGCCCAGGCGACGCCGCAACTTTGGTACGTCTCCTCGCCGCCGGGCATGATTTCCGGCAAGTTGCCGTAACGGATCGGACGCCCGTCGCGCGTCTGCGCCGTGCCGACCAACTCGGAATTGATCGCCCATGGGCCGATTTGCTCGGACAGCTCCTCGGCGCAGCCGCCGTTGTCGGCCAAGAACACAATCAGCGTATTCTCCCATTGCCCCGTCGCGCGCAGCGCGGCCAACACGCGACCGATGCCCTGGTCCATGCAGTCGATCTGCGCGGCGTATACCTCCATGCGCCGCAGTTGCCACTCCTTGTCGGCGGCCTCTTCCCAGGCCGGCACGCGCGGGTCGCGCTCCGTCAGCGGCCAAGCCTCGTCGATCAGGCCCATCTGCACCATGCGCGCCTGCCGCTCCTCGCGCAGCCGGTCCCAGCCGGCGTCAAAGCGCCCGGCATAGCGGGCGATATCCTCGGGATGCGCGTGCAAGGGCCAATGCGGCGAAGTGTAGGCGACGTACTGGAAGAAAGGCCGCTGCGGCTGCTCGGCGGCGTGCGTCTCAATCTGGCGCACGGCCTCGTCGGTAATGGCGTCGGTCAAGTAATAGTCGTCGCCTTGCGGCTCGATGAGTTCGTTGTTGCGGTGCAGCGTGCGCGGCTGGAAGTAGTTGGCCGCGCCGGTGAGAATGCCGTAGTAGTCGTCGAAGCCGCGCTGCGGAGGCCAGTTGTGCTGCGGACCCTCTACGTGGCGCGTCACATGCCATTTGCCCGCCATGTAGGTGGCATAGCCGCCCGCCTTCAGCGCCTCGGCGATGGTCACCGTGTTGGGGTTGAGATCGCCCAGATAGCCGTCGATGCCGTCATTGCCCATCATGTGGCCCACGTCCGCCTGATGCGGGTGCAGCCCCGTCAACAGCGAGGCGCGCGACGGGCAACAGCGCGCCGTATTATAGAACTGCGTGTAGCGCAACCCGCCAGCCGCCAACGAGTCCAGATTGGGCGTCTGCACCTCGCCGCCATAACAGCCGATATCCGAATAGCCCATATCGTCGTTTAGGATCAAGAGAATATTAGGAGGCGTCGCCATAGCCATTGGATCCATTCCTTAATCTTGGCAGAATAAATAGCTGTAACTGGGGAGAAATCACTGCGCTCACCCAATTGTGCCACGGACTGCCCGCCTCGCCTAGATTCGATGCGTTCGACGCGGGGGACGCCAAAACACGCAAATTTCGCGCGCGAAACCATGGCCTGGTTCTTGCCGAATGCGGATGCGCCAGGGGGAATCTTGAGACAAAACGAATATACGTGTGGGAAAAAGGGGAGAATTGGCCGGGTTAGCCCGAATTTTAGGGGGAGGAACCTCATGCCGCCCGGCTATTAAAGCCGGCGGTTGCGGCTGTCTAGGCAAGATCGCCTAGT
>JBBSBO010000049.1:0-9399 GCA_038251215.1 Caldilineales bacterium | reverse complement strand
GCCACCGCCGCCGCGATCGCCGCCCAGCCCGCCACATTCAGCGCCGCCAACGCGAGCCACGCCACGATCGAAAGCGGGATCAGGCAGAGGGTGATGGCAAAGAGGACGCTCAGGAAGAGTACGCCCAAGTTCGCCACGATCCCCGCCACAAAGCTCAGCGCCGGCTCGGCGACCAGCGTGCGCCGGAACTCCTCCACCGCCTGCGGTCGCACCAACGTCAGCACCGCTATCAGCAGGCCCGCCAGCAGCGCCAGCAACCCCACGCCAATCACGCGCGTCACAAACGCGCCTAGGGACCACGCCCAAGAGCGCGCCGCCCCGCTCACGTCATTCTGGCCCATTCCCGGCACGCGCGGGAAGGGCGGCGCCGCCGGTAGATCGGGCAGGACCAAACTCGGCCCCTTTGCCACGTTGCCGCCCACGAACGCGCCTTCGCTGCGCTCCAAGTCGCCGTTCACCAGACTGACATCGCCGTTCACGCGCGCGCTGTTTTCCAGCGTCACGTCGCCGTTGAGCGCGGCCAGGTTGCCCCCGATCTCGCCCGCAACCTCGACATCCCCGCTGAACGCGGTGACATTGCCGCCTGCACTCGCGCCCGATTGGATCTCGACATCGCCGCGATATACGACCAGATTACCGGCAATGCGCCCGGCGCTTTGTAGCGTCACATCGCCCTCATACACGACGACGTCGCCCGGCAGCACCTGCCCCGGCTCGACCGTGAGGTCGCCGAAATAGGACTGCTGCGTATCCGCCGCCGCCTCGCCCGCCGCAAGCTCCCTGGCTTGTTGCATCCAGGGCGTGCGCGGCCCGCGCTCCCGGCTCGCAGCCGAGGCGACCGGGGCATGGCCGAACCAAAGCGTCGCCATCAGGGCGACCAACAGAGCCGGCAACAGCGCCGCCGACGACCCACGTTTGATGTTGCGCACACTTCACCTCACTGACATTTTGTTCAGATTGCTTGGAGATTGCTCGCGCGTCCCCGCCAGCATCACGACCCGTCCACATCCTCTAGGGCCGCTATCCGTCGCCACGCCTAGACCGAGTGCGCGGCGACGATCGCCCGCGCCGGTCCATTGACGCTGCGGCGCAGAAAGCGCAGCCAAGCGTACAACGTCAGCGCGGCCACGCCCGCATACGCCAGCAGCATACCCTGCACCTGGGGCGTACTCAGCAACGTCGCAAACGCCGACGCCAACGCCGCCGCTTGAATCTGCAGCGAAGACGACCAATAGGCGACGCCGTGCAGGAGCGTCACGAGCCAATCCGCCTGATTCACAATCACATACGCGCCGGCGGTCGCCAGCCCCAGCGCCAAGCTGCTCCACAGCAGCACAGCGACGACGACCACGCTAAGCCCAGCCCACAGACGACGCCGGCGCTCCACCTGCAATTGGCGGCGCTCAAATTCCGCCACAAAGCCTGGCGAAGGGGTCGCCGCCGGCGCTGCGACGAACTTGGCATCCACCGCCTGCCACAGCGCCCACTCATCGCTGAGCCGCGTGTCTTTCGCCACGAGCGCGTCAAACAACTCGACATCCGCCGGCTGCAACATATTGTCCAGCGCCAGCGACATCAGCCACGCGCCTCGTTCGCCGCCGGACTCGGCATCGAACTCAGCATCCAACTCCGCGTCCAACCTTATGTCGTCCATCTCGTTCCGTCCTCCTATGCCGGCGCCCAAGGAGCGGCAAACTGCGCTCCAGGCATCGTCTGCCCCTGTGTTTGCCTCTGTGTCTGACTCTTCGCCTGGCCCGCACTGCGCCCGCGCCTGCCGTTGCCGGACTGCGGCGGAGTCGTCGCCGGCTCCCCATCGCGATACAACTTGGCCACCTGCTGGCGCGCACGAAACAGCCGGCTCTTCACCGCCGGAATGCTCAAATCCATGATCTGCGCGATTTCCTCATAGCTGCACTCTTCCCAATAGCGCAGAACGAGCGGCGTGCGATACTCCGGCTCCAACTCGTCCAGCAGCGCCTGCACCTCGTCGCGTTGCTCCTGATCCAGCGCACTGCGTTCGGGATGCGGCGAATCCCCTGCCAAATTCTGCAAGACAGGATTGTCGTCAATGGACAGCCACGTGCCGCGCCGCTTGCGCAGCCGGTCGATGCAATGGTGGTTGGCAATCGAAAAGAGCCAGGTGCTGAATTTGTGCGACGGGTCGTAACGCCGCAAATTCGAGTACGCGCGCAAAAATGCCTCCTGCGCGGCGTCCTCGGCCTCTTGCGCATTGCCCAACATGCGATACGTCAGGCTAAAAACCGGCCTCTGATACGCTTCCACCAGCCGGCAAAACGCGCGCTTATCACCGTTGCGGGCCTGATTGATCCAAATCTCTTCCTGATCGTTCATCCGAAGTACGGACCTGCGCTGTCTAGTGGTGCAGAATTGCTCGCCGCGCCACGCGGCTTTGCGTTCAGGCCAGGCATCCGCCTGACCTCGCTTCCCTCACGCATTACTACGCACGGCGGCCCAAAAAGGTTTCAATAGTTCTCGCAAACAGATTCTCGCAGACATGCGCCCCGTCCGGTTTTACCGTCTGCTTCGCTCTCAGGTATAATACAGGAAGGGAGCAGTAAGGGCGAAGCCGTGCTTCGCCCTTACTCATTATGCAGAACTTTAGACTCGAAGGACCAACCCTATGCGATCGACCTACCCCTTTTCCGCCATCGTCGGCCAAGAACGCATGAAGCGCGCGCTCATTCTCAACGCCATCAACCCGCAGATCGGCGGCGTCCTCATCCGGGGCGAACGTGGCACGGCCAAATCCACCGCCGCCCGCGCGCTGGCTGCACTGCTCCCCAACATCGAAGTTGTACAGGGCTGCCGCTTTAGCTGTGACCCCAATCGACCGGACCTGTTTTGCGATGAGTGCCGCGAGCGCCTGGCCCAAAACGGAAGCCTGCCCGCCGAGTTCCGCACCACGCCCTTTGTGGACCTGCCCGTCAGCGCCACCGAAGACCGCGTGGTCGGCACGCTGGACATCGAAAAGGCGATCCAGCGCGGCGAACGTCACTTCGAGCCGGGCATCCTGGCCGCGGCCAATCGCGGCGTGCTTTACGTTGACGAGGTCAACCTGCTCGACGATCACGTCGTCGATCTGCTGCTCGACAGCGCGGCCATGGGCGTCAACGTCGTCGAACGCGAGGGCATCAGCTTCCAACACCCCGCCCGCTTCGTGCTCGTCGGTTCCATGAACCCCGAGGAAGGCGATCTGCGCCCGCAGCTGCTCGACCGCTTCGCCCACGCCGTCGACGTGGTGGGCCTGACCAACGCCGTCGACCGCGTTGAAATCCTGCGCCGCCGCATCTATTTCGAGCAGAACCCGGACGACTTCATCGCCGCCTACGAACAGGACGAAGCCGAACTCTGCGATCGCATCACCGCCGCACTCAAGCGCTATGACTTGGTGACCTATACCGAAAAGGATATGTACACCATCGCCGCGCTGACCTCCAGCTTCAAGGTCGACGGCCATCGCGCCGACATCGTCATCCTGCGCACGGCACGCGCCCACGCAGCCTACGAAGGCCGCCTAAGCATCACCGACCGCGATATCCTGCTTGCCGCCGAGCTGGCCCTGCCCCACCGCATGAAGAAGCAGCCGTTCCAAGATGCCACGCTCAACGGCGACCAGTTGCAATCCAACATGCGCCAGGCCCGCGCCGAAGCCGAGCAGGCCGCCGCCGACCAAAACGAAGCCGCGCAAGAACAGGGCAGCGCCACGGCCGATGAAAAAAAAGCATAGAGGGCGATGAGTCCGACTTGAGCGACTCCGCAGATGCAGGCGAAGGCGGCATGGCCCAGCCCGACGCCTCGCCTCAGAGCAGCTCATCGCCCGGCGATCAAAAAGGCGCACGCAAGCCAATCGATATCGGCGACACCTTCGAGGCCAAACGCTTTGACACGCCCCTCGACAAGATGACACGAGAGCGGGCGGGACGTCGCTCCTACACGCGCACCGAACGCAAACGCGGGCGCTACATCCGAGCAGAACCGGCCCGCGATCGCCTGGACGACATCGCCTTCGACGCCACCCTGCGCGCGGCGTCACCCTATCAAAAGCAGCGGCGCGAGGAGCGCACCAACGACCTTGCCCTCCAGTTGCGGCGCAGCGACCTGCAGCGCAAGATCCGCGTGCGGCGCACCGGCAACCTCATCCTCTTCGTGGTCGATGCCAGCTGGTCCATGGCTGCCAGCGAACGCATGGAGGCGACCAAAGGCGCCATCTTCAGCCTGCTCGTCGACGCCTACCAGCGCCGCGACCAGGTCGGCCTTGTCGTCTTTCAGCGCGACAGAGCGCGCCTCGTCTTGCCGCCCACCAACAGCGTGGATCTCGCCCAGCGCGCCTTACAAGATTTGCCCGTCGGCGGCAAGACACCCTTGAGCAACGGCCTTTACCTCGCCTGGCAGGTGATCGAAAACGCCCGCCGCCGCGACACCGAGATTCGCCCGCTCATGATCCTGCTCACCGACGGCGCCGGCAACGTCAGCATGACCGGCATGCCTGCTCAAGAAGAAGCCATGCGCATCGCCGGCCTCTTTGACCAGGCCTCCTTCCGCTCCATCGTCGTCAACATGGAGCACGCCGCCTTCGACCGCGTCCTGGCGAAAAAGCTGTCGGTCGCCCTGGGCGGAACCTGCTACAACTTGCCGGAGCTGCGCGCCGACACCTTGCTCTCTACCGTGAAACGCGAAATCGACACTTAGCCGAACCAAATTCTAGGGGAATCCATGAACCAACGACAACCCGCCGCCCCGCCGCCCGTACTCAGCGGAAGCTGGCAAGATGTCTTCAACCAGGCACAACAGAAGGCCGCTAACTTCAACGACGAGGCCATTCCACTCTACTATAAGGTCTTCAACGGCCTGGGCCGCCTGCCCAAAAGCCGGCGCAATGCCAACAACGACAAACTGCAAGATCTGTTCGCGCACAGCGCCATGGCCCTGCAAGGCTACCTCAACCTGCGCGACCGCTACGACGAATCGCTCGAAGTGCTCGCCCAGGCGCGCAACGAAATGGAGCCGGACGAGCAGGATCAGTGGAACGGGCAGATTATCGACGTCCTGATCCAGGCCGGGCGCGTTGACGAAGGCTTGGAGCGCCTCTACGCCCTCGCGCGCCAAGACGACGCCGAACTGGGCGACTGGGCGCGCCTAGTGATGGCGCTCTTGCGCGTGGACCGGCCGCAAGAAGCCCTCGCCGCCCTCGACGAAGCCGAAAAAGCGCTGGCGGACGCAACTTCTGCCGGCGCAGATCAAGAGCTTGCCGGCGGCACGGGCCAAGAAGCAGACAATGAACCAGATCATGACGCGGCTCATGACGCGGACATCGCCGAAGCGCGTGATCGCGAACTCGCCTACCTGCTGGGGCTGCGCTCCCTGACTGCCATCGAGGCCGGCGAGTGGGAACAGGGCGTCGCGCTCTTCGACGAAGTGGTCGCGCGCCAGGGCGCCTATGCCAACAGCCCGCACCTCTTCTATTCCCGCCTGATCAACGCCGGGCGCTACGACGACGCCCTGCCCTTACTCGATCGCGACCGCGCCCGCCCGATTCGCTCCGGCTTCTGGCGCGGTCTCTCTCTCTTCAAACAGGGACGCAAACGCGAAGCCGAGAATGTGTGGAAGCGCGTGGTCGCCGTGCAAGGCGAAAACGCCAACGAGAACAGCATCGTCGAGTATAGCCTGGCCCACTTCTACCTCGGCGACGAAGACCGAGTCGCCCTCACCAGCCTCTTGAACCTCGTGCGCGAGCAGAAACAACGCGTGCCCTGGGCGATCTTCATGCTGATTGGCCTCGGTTGGGTCGTACGCGACGACCTGACCGCGGCGCGCAGCAACTTCGAGATCGCCGTGGCGCAGCTCAAATCCGCCGCCGAAGGCCCGCGCATCGCCTACCACTTCTGGCAAATGTCCGAGGGGCTGCTCGACGACACATTCAAAGCCGCTCTGCGCGACTACTTCGAAGCCGACCCAGCAGGCCCCGCCGCATGAGCATCGCCACACGGGACCCCGCACTGGGCGAAGCATCCGAGGCGAGCGCCTGGTTTGACTTCGTGCGCCACCTAGCGGACATCAGTGCGCGCGCCATCAAGCCTTACTATCGCACCGCCTTCACGGTCGAAACCAAAGCCGACGACTCGCCCGTGACCGTCGCCGACCGCGAGGCGGAGCAGGTCATGCGCCAGGCCATCATGCGCGCCTATCCTGGGCACGGCATCCTGGGCGAGGAGTTCGAGGACCACCTGCCGCACGCCGTCTATCAGTGGGTGCTCGACCCCATCGACGGGACCAAGAGCTTTGTCAGCGGCAGCTATCTCTTCGGCACGCTCATCGCCCTGCTCAAAAACGGCAGGCCCATCCTCGGCGCCATCAACCAGCCGATCTTCGACGATCTGCTGCTCGGCGACGGTCGCCACGCCTGGCTTAACGGGCAGCCGGTACATGTGCGCCCCTGTGCGGCCATCGAGGACGCCATCCTGCTCAACACCGACCACTGGAACGTAGGCAAGCACCACAACGCCGCCGCCTTCGAGACTCTGTCGCGCCGCGTCAAGCGCTACAACAACTGGGGCGACTGTCACGGCTACTATCTGCTCGCCACCGGCGGCGCCGACATCATGACCGACCCCATCCTCAATCCGTGGGACCTGATGGCCCTCATCCCCATCGTCGAAGGGGCGGGCGGGCGCATCACTGACTGGCACGGCGCCGACCCCATCGGCGGCAGCGGCGCCATCGCCACCGCCGGCCCCCTGCATGATGCAGTCGTTGCCGCGCTCAACCCCGCCTAATTCGATCCGCCTTGTCGAGTCATCGCACTGCAACCATCTGTACCAGAGGCTACGGCCGCTGGTACAGATACCAATACTGCTCCGGCGGATACACCTTCTCCAGGCGGCTGTCCCACACAAAACCGTGCGACTGGCCCAAGGCACGGATGCGCCGATCCACCTGGCTCAACGCGCTCATGAGCGCCTCCGGCGCCGCGTCGCCCAACTGCTTCAGAATCTCCTCAATGCGCTGGCGGTTGCGCATCTCGAAGGGATAGTCGCTGCCGCACTTGCCACGATTCTCGGCGCACTCGTCCAGGAACCAGCGCAGACTATCCAGCCGCGCCTTCATCTCGCGCCCCAGCCGCTCATTGAAGCGCGTGCGCAAGCTGTGGATGGTGGCGTTGGCGCTCTGCTGCGTCGCGTCGAGCCGCTTGCGCTCGTCCGCGCTCAGCACATCGCGCTCACCCTGCAGCCGGTGCAGCCGCGCCAGAAAATCGCCGCCGCTCATCTGCAGCTTCTGATTGTCTTGCGGCGTGCGCACAATCAGCGTGCGGTATAGCTCGTTCCCGACAATATAGTCCTCCAGCTCTTCGGCCATCGCCTCTGCGATCGCCAGATCGACCGCCGGCTCTTCGGCCATCAGATAACTGCTTCCGCTCATGCTCTCTTCTCCTCTGTTTGCACATTCTGTCTTGCGCTCAGTTCGATATCAGCTCTATATCAGCTCGATGCCGGCTCGTCCGTATCCAGCCACAACGTGACCGGGCCGTCGTTGATCAGCGACACCTCCATGTGGGCCTGAAAGACGCCCGTCGCCACGCGCACCCCCTGCGCCGCCAGCGTTGCGCAGAATCGCTCATACAGCGGCTGCGCCTGTTCCGGGCGCGCCGCCGCCACAAAGCTGGGTCGCCGCCCCTTGCGCGTGTCGCCGTAAAGCGTGAACTGGCTGATCGCCAGCACCTCGCCGCCTGCCTCCTGCAGCCCCACGTTCATCTTGCCCGCCGCGTCCTCGAAGACGCGCAGCCCCGCGATCTTGCGCGCCAAAGAATCCGCCTGCTCCGCCGTATCACCGTGCGTGACGCCCAGCAAGACCACAAAACCCTTTTCAATCGCGCCGACCTTCGCGCCCTCTACACATACCGCGGCCCTGCTCACCCGCTGCACTACCGCTCGCATCGCACCATTCCCATTCTTATGCTTGCGTACTCGAAAAGCCCAGACAATTCACGCTTGACAAACAGAACGTTTGTTCGTATACTGCGAGCATGAAATTCAGCGTCGCGCCCGACCCCTTCCAGAAGCTTTCCCTGCTCGGCGACGCCGCCCGCTTCGAGCCGGCCGGCGCCGACCCTGTGAGCGAAGACGCCGAAGCGCCAGGTGCACGATCCGCCAAACCGCTGCCCTGCATCAGCCACGTTTCCACGCCGTCCGGCAAGAAGCCCATCCTCAAAGCCATGATGACGACGGCCTGTGAACGCGACTGCTACTACTGTCCCTTTCGCGCCGGGCGCAGCCAAACCCAGCGTATCACATTTCAGCCGGACGAAATGGCAGGCGTCTTCCACAAGATCCAACGCGCCGGCCTGGCCGACGGCCTCTTTCTCTCCTCCGGCATCATCAAAGGCGGCGTCACCACGCAGGACAAGTTGATCGACGCCGCCGAGATCGTGCGCCACAAATACAACTATCGCGGCTACGTCCATCTCAAGATCATGCCCGGGGCCGAATACGACCAAATCCACCGGGCCATGCAACTGGCGGACCGCGTGTCGATCAACCTGGAAGGCGCCACGCCCCAGCGCCTTGCGGCGCTCGCCCCCAAAAAGGACTACTGGCAGGAACTGATCACGCGCATGCAGTGGATCGCCGAGATCCGCGCCAAATACGGCCTGCGCACCAGCACCGTCACGCAATTTGTGGTCGGCGCGGTGGGTGACACCGATCTGGAGCTGCTCCAGGTCAGCGAAACGCTCTACGCCCAGATGGGACTGCGCCGCGCCTACTATTCCGCCTTCCACCCCGTAGGCCACACGCCTTTTGAGGATCGCTCCCCGGTCGCGCCGCTGCGCCAGTTCCGCCTCTACCAGGCCAGCTTCCTGCTGCGCGACTATGGCTGGTCCGTGGAGGATTTGCCCTTTGACGCCGATACGAACCTGCCGCTCCACATCGACCCTAAGCTCGCCTGGGCGCAGGAACATCTGCTCGACGCGCCGCTGGAAGTCAACCGCGCCTCGCGCACGGAGCTGCTGCAAGTTCCCGGCATCGGCCCGGTGATGGCAGACACCATCGTCAAGGAGCGCCGGCGCCAACCGGTCAGCGACCTCGCCCACTTGCGCAGCATGGGCGTGCGCAGCGTACAGCGCGTGGCGCCCTATGTCCTGCTCAACGGTCGCCGCCCGCCCTTACAGATGAGTCTGCTGCCCTCAGACCCCGGCCCCCGTTTGCCCTAGCCACGCATGTACCATTTGAGTGGGCAGACCCGGCTCTACCCATACGGCGCTGTCTATCTGCACCGCGGCCGCCCCTGCATCGAGCGCTTGCCGTACGTGCTCCCACGCATGGATGCCCCCACACGCGATCAGTACCGTGGGCAACTTCTGTGCAGCCACCTCCGCCAACGCCT
>JBBSBO010000048.1:0-9465 GCA_038251215.1 Caldilineales bacterium | reverse complement strand
GCCAATTCCTGGGCAAGCGCGCTCTTGCCCGTGGCAGGGAAGCCTTTCATCACGAGTAGGCTGGGCGGCGACTCAACGGGCATGGGGCGGCTGTCCAAACAGGGCGAAATTCGCCGCGTCGAGGTGTGAAGCCTGCTGCATGAGGACAGCATTCATCAACTCGATAGCGAGGCGCGATTCCAACGTCACGCCGGCGCGCACGCCCACGCAGGGGTCATGCCGGCCCTGCTTGAGTTGGAAATCTACGTCTTCCAGGCTCTTATTGACCGAAAGCTGCGGCTTGACGATCGTGGAGGTCGGCTTGAAGCCGACGCGACAGACGAGCGGCATGCCGGTGGTAATGCCGCCGATCAGCCCGCCGTGGCTGTTGCTCTGATAGCCGGCGGCGCGAATGGGGTCGTTGTTGTCGCTGCCGCGACGCGCCACTACGGCGAAGCCGTCGCCGATTTCGCAGGACTGCACGGCGTGCAAGCCGCCGAGCGCGCCCATGAGGCGCAGCTTGAGGCTGTTGTAGAGCGGCTCGCCCGCCAGCGCCGGCACGTTGACGGCGACGACTTCCACAGCTGCGCCCAGCGAGTCGCCTTGGATGCGCGTCTGCTTGATCAACTGGGCGGCCTCGGCGGCAAATTCGGCGTCGAACGAGTAGATCTCGGCGGCTTCCAGGCCGGCGACGATGTCCGCGATCTCGTCCTGCGCCAAGCGCTGGGCGGGGCGTGCCTGCACCTGCTGCGCCACATGCGCGGCGAGGCTGAGTTCGGCGCGCAGCGGGCCAACCTGGCAGATGGACGAAAGGATTACCGTGCCGAAATGTTGGGCGAGGAACGTGCGCGCCACGGCGCCGCCGATCACGTCGGAGACGGTTGAGCGATAGCTGGAGCGCCCGCCGCCGCGTTCGTCCACAAAGCCCTGCGATTTGTAGTGCTTGACCAAGTCCGTATGTCCGGGGCGCACCTCGCCTTGCGGGCCGGCGAATTGCGCGTAGTCCGCCGAACGCGTGGCGGTGGAGAGGACGAGCGCGGCGATGGGTTCGCCTGTGGTGAAGCCCGTCTCGTAGCCCGCGGCTTGGGCCGTGTCGCCCTCCACGAGCGTGGAGATCTGCGCGCCGCCCAAGAGAAGGTCATGGTCGGGGTGATAGAGGCCGGAGAGGATTACCACCTTGTCGCCTTCGCGGCGCGGCGTACCGTGCCGGTTGCTGCCCGGGCGGCGGCGGTCCAGGTACGACTGCACCAAGGGCCGCGAGATCTCCAGGCCGGGGGGGCAGCCGAAGACGATGGTGGTGATGGCCGGGCCGTGGGATTCGCCGGCGCCGGCGACCGCAAAGAGCGGCCCTCCTAGAATTTCCATTCGCCCACTTTCAACGGGCAGGCACACGATCCCGGCCCGCATTGAATAATCCGCACGTAGTTTTCGCGCTGTACCCAACGCGAGTACGAGTATACCCGACATTTTGCCAGATCACGAAACAGAAGGCGGAATTCCGGGCGCGCGAAATGCGGCCAAACGAGGCCGGCGAGAATTCATGCGGCGGCGCTGCGGGCGTGGGTGATGAAGGCGGCGAGCGCGGCGTGGTCTTTGACGCCGGGGCTTGCCTCCACGCCGGAGCTGACGTCGACGCCCCACGGCTGCACGCTCGTCACGGCGGTTGCGACGTTGTCCGGCGTGAGGCCCCCGGCGAGGAGCAGGCCCGGCACGCGCTGCGCCAGGGAGGCGGCAAGCGTCCAGTCCGCCACGCTGCCCGTGCCGCCATAGGCGGCGGGCGCAAAGGCATCCACCAGAAGGCTCGGCCCCCGAGCCAGCCCTAATTGAGCAAATTCGAGCCACGTCGCCCAATCCGGCTCTTCGGGCCGCGGGCGGATCGCCTTGTAGGCGCGGCCGGCCAGGGAGCGCAGGTCGGCGGGCATTTCATCGCCGTGCAGCTGGGCCGCGTCGAGGCCGGTGAAGGCGAGGATGCGCGCCACGGCGTCCGGCGGCTGGTTGACGAAGACGCCGGTCAATCTCGGCAAGTTGGCCTGCGCACCGAGTTCCGCGCGCAGGGCGCGTACGAGGGCGCGCACGCTGGCAGGCGACACATAGCGGGGCGAGCGTTCGTAGAGGATGAAGCCCAGCATATCCGCGCCGGCGCGGGCCGCGACCAGAGCGTCTGCGAGGTTGGTGAGGCCGCAGATCTTTACAAACAGAGGCATACGGTTTGGCTCACTTGCGCTTGCCCGCGGCGACGAACTCGCGGACCTTAGCGGCGCGTTCGGGCTGGCGCAGCTTACAGAAGGTTTCGCCCACGAGGATGGCGTCGTAGCCCAGTTCGACCATGCGTGCCACGTCGGCGGCGCTCTGGATGCCGCTTTCCGCCACGACGATCTTGCCCGCGGGAATTTGCGCAGCCAGGCGCGCGGTGTTTTCGACGTCGACCTGGAAGGTGCGCAGGTCGCGGTTGTTGACGCCGAGGATGCGAGGGTCGAAGCGCAGGGCGCGGCTCAACTCCGCTTCGTCATGCACCTCTACCAGCGCCGCCATGCCCAGGCTGCGCGTGAGGGCATAGAGGCGGGCGGCGTCGTTATCGCTCAACACCGCCATGATCAGCAGGACGGCGTCGGCGCCTGCCATGCGCGCCTCGTAGACCTGGTACTCGTGGTAGATAAAGTCCTTGCGCAGGATGGGGATGAGGCGGCCTTCGGCGCGCAGTTGCTCTTTGGCGGCGGTCAGGTATTCCAGCTCGCCCTGGAAGAAGCGCTTGTCGGTGAGGCACGAGAGGGCGGCGGCGCCGGCTTGGGCGTAGGTGGAGGCGATCAGAGGCGGATCCCAGTCACGCGCGATGAGGCCCTTGGAGGGGCTGGCGCGCTTGATCTCCGCGATCAGGGCGACGCCGGGCGCGGCGGTGAGCGCCGCGGCGAAATCCAGGGCGGGTGGGCTGATCTGGGCAAAGGCGCGCACCTGCGCCAGCGGCATTTCCGCCATGCGCTTGGGCGTTTCCTCGCGCTTCCAGGCCATGATCTGGTCGAGGACCTGCCCCTTATATTTGGCAATATCTAGTTGTGACGGCTTCATCAGTTGCTCCAGTCTCGCGCTGCAACGTCGGACAGGGTTGGGGATCGGCTAGGCGGCGGCAAAGCTGCGGGTCTTGTCGATGTAGCGCGTCAGGCAATCGAGCGCCGCGCCGGAGTCGATGCTTTCACGCGCGACTGCCAGGCCGGCGTTGAAGTCGCCGCTTTCGATGCTCAGGGCGGCGGCGGCGTTCAACAGCACGATGTCGCGCTTGGGGCCGGTCAACTCGCCGGCAAGGAGGGCACGGGCGATGGCGGCGTTGGCCTCGGCGTCGCCGCCTTGCAGATCAATGAGTGTGGCGCGTGCGAAGCCCATTTCGGCGGGGTCGAAGTCAAAGGAGACGACTTCGCCGCGGCGCAAGTGGGCGATGCGGTTCGTGCCGGTGGTGGTCAGTTCGTCCAGTCCGGCCCCGGCGTCGGCGCGACCATGGACGACATAGGCCGCCGTACTGCCCATATTTTGCAGCGCGTGCGCCATCAAGTCGGTCAACGCCTCAGCATAGACGCCGATCAGTTGATGCGTGGTCGGCGCGGGGTTGGTCAGCGGGCCGAGGATGTTGAAGATGGTGCGGGCTGCGATCTCGCGCCGCGGACCGATGGCATAGCGCATGGCAGGGTGATAGGCCGGCGCGAAAAGGAAGGCGATGCCGATCTCTTCGATACATTCGGCGGCCTGCTCCGGCGTGAGGGGCAGGGCGGCGCCAAGCGCTTCGAGGACGTCGGCGCTGCCCGCTCGACGGTTGGAGCGGTTGCCGTGTTTGGCGACGCGCTGTCCGGCGCCCGCTACGACGAAGGCCGTGATTGTGCTGATGTTGAACTTTTGCGTGCCGTCGCCGCCCGTGCCCACCACGTCGAGCAGCGGCGCGTCGTGTGCGGCGGGCCGTACGGCTACCGCGCTGCGTCGCATGGCCGCGGCGCAGCCGCTGATCTCGTCGACGGTTTCGCCTTTGATGCGCAGCGCCGCCAGAAACGCGCCGATCTGAGCGGGCGACGCTTCGCCCTGCATGATCTCCGTCATGGCGGCGTCGGCTTGCTCTGTACGCAGGCTCTCACCGGCAAAGAGCAGGTGTATGGCTTCTTGGATCGCGGCTTGACTCATAACGCTCTCCTACCTATGCTATTGCTATTATTGCCGGCGCTCGACGCGCAAAAAGTTGGCGAGTAGGCTCTTGCCGTGTTCGGTGAGGATGCTCTCCGGGTGGAACTGCACGCCGTAGATCGGATGCGAGCGATGTTGCAGCCCCATCAATTCGCCTTCCGATGTGAAGGCGGTGGCTTCCAGCTCGTCGGGCAGCGGCTCAGCTACGATCAGGCTGTGGTAGCGGGTGGCAGTGAAAGGGCTGGGCAGATTTTTGAAGACGCCCACGCCCTTGTGATGGACCGGGCTGGTCTTGCCGTGCATCAACCGCGGGGCGCGCACCACCTCGCCGCCGAAGACATGGCCGATGCACTGCTGGCCCAAACATACGCCCAAGACGGGCGTATGCGCTCCCAGCAGGCGAATGACGTCGTTGCTGATGCCGCTGTCACGCTCCGGCGTGCCCGGGCCTGGGCTGATGAGGATGTGCGTCGGGCGGCTTTCAGCCAACGCCTCGACATCAATTTCATCGTTGCGCCATACGCGGATCTCTTGGTCCGCGTAGGCGCCGGGCACGCGCTCGCGCACGACGAGTTCGCCCAGAAATTGGACTAAGTTATAGGTGAAGCTGTCGTAGTTGTCAATCACGGCGATCATGGCGGCGCTTCCTTTCGCAGGGTAGGCAGGCCCCAACAGCGATAGAGATTCTCCGGGTCGATCTCAGATGCAGGGATCGGCTAGGCCGGCGCGTCTTTCTTGCGGCGGCGTTCGGCTGCACGCGAGATGCGGTTCCACACGCCGGACAGCCCCATGGCCTTCTTGACCTCGATCAGGGTCAGGCGCGCTTCTTCGCGAGCTTTGAGCGTGCCGTCAAAGATCAACTCGTCGACGAAGCCGGTCTGCGCCTCGTAGTAGGCGCGGCGTTCGCGCATGGGGTCGAGGAAGTCGTTGAGGGCCTTCGCCAGCTTCTCCTTGACCTCGACATCGCCCACGCGCCCGCTGCGATAGCGCTCCTTGAGGTCTTCTACCTCGGCGGTATCGGGGTTGAAGAAGTCATGGTAGACGAAGACCGGGTTGCCCTCCACCGCGCCGGGCACATCGGCAGTGATGCGGTTGGGGTCCGTGTACATGCTCATCACGCGGCGGCGCACGGTGGCGGCGTCGTCGCTGAGGAAGATGGCGTTGTCCAGGCTCTTGCTCATCTTGGCCTGTCCGTCCGTGCCGACAAGCGTGCCGCCAACGACGTAGGCTTCGGGCAGCGGGAAGACCTCGCCATAGGCGTTGTTGAAGCGGCGTGCGATCTGGCGCGTCAGCTCGACGTGGCTCTCGTTGTCCTTGCCCACCGGCACCAGGTCGGCGCGCGGCAGGAGGATGTCGGCGGCCTGGAGGACGGGATAGCCGAGCAGGTTGTAGGGGATCTGCTCCATGTGCGCGGCCGCGGCCATATCCTTGATCGTGGGCAACTGTTGCAGGCGCTCCATGGTGATCAGGCCGCTGATGAGCAGTTGCAGCTCGTAGGTCTCATGGATGGCGGACTGAAGGCAGAAGGTGACTTTGGCCGGGTCAATGCCGATGGCGAGATGATCCATGACGATGGCGCGGGCATTGTCCGAGATCGCCAGGATGTCGGCCTTGTCCGGCTTGGTCGTGAGCATGTGCAGGTCGGCGACCAGGAAGAAGCAATCGTATTGGTCTTGCAAGGCCAGGCGATGACGGTGGCTGCCCACGAAGTGGCCCAGGTGCAGCTTGCCGGTGGGACGGTCGCCGGTGAGGATGCGTTTGCGCGGTGCGGTTTGTGACATGGTACAGACTCCGGTTTCTGGCAGGTTGGATGCGTTACGTGCAATATGTCTAGAGGCCCTGTTCCGCTTCTTCCACGGCGACGGCGAGGGCGCGGGCCTTGTTGAGCGATTCGTTGTACTCATAGGTCGGCTCGCTGTCGGCGACGATGCCGCCGCCGGCCTGCAAATAACAGGTCTTGCCCTGCATGACGATGGTGCGGATGGTGATGCAGGTGTCCATCGAGCCTTCGTAGTCGAAATAGCCGACCGCACCGGCGTAGGGCCCGCGGCGGTTGTTCTCCAACTCTTCGATGATCTCCATGGCGCGCACTTTGGGCGCGCCGCTGACGGTGCCCGCGGGGAAAGTGGCGCGCAGCAGGCTGAAGGCGTCCTGGTCGGGCCGCACGCGCCCGCGCACGTCGCTGACGATGTGCATGACGTGGCTATAGCGCTCGACCGCCATCATGGTAGGCGTGGCGACGGAGCCGTATTCGCACACGCGGCCCAGGTCGTTGCGGCCCAAGTCGACGAGCATGACATGCTCGGCGCGCTCTTTGGGGTCTGCCAGCAGGTCGTCGGCGAGCTGCTGGTCTTCCTCGGCGCTTTTGCCGCGCCAGCGCGTGCCGGCGATGGGATGCAGATAGGCCATGCCGTCCTCCAGGCGCACGTGCATTTCCGGGCTGGAGCCGATGATGCGCAGGGGTTCGCCTTCGATGCCGGCGACGCCGGCGAAGTCGAGGAAGTACATGTAGGGCGACGGGTTGAGCATGCGCAGCGCCCGGTAGATCGTCAGCGGGTCAGCGTCGGTGGCGCGGCGCAGGCGCTGGCTGAGTACGACCTGGAAGATGTCGCCCGCCGCGATATATTCTTTGGCCGCGATCACGTTCGCCTCGAACTGCTCCTGGGTCAGGTTGCTCTCCCATTGTTGCCCGCCGCGACAAGGGCGCGCTTCCGGAGCGAGCAGCGGCTTGTGCAGGTCTGCGACGATCTTGTCGATGCGGGCAATGGCGTCGGCGTAGGCGGCGCGCAGGTCTGCTTCCACGCGCATGTTGGCGATGACGGTGAGCTTGTGGCGCACATGGTCGAAGACGACGATGTTATCGCTGAAGAGCAGCACCATGTCGGGCACGTCCAGGCTGCGTGCGGCGGTGTCGGGCAGCTTCTCCATGAAGCGCACCAGATCATAGCCGAAGTAGCCGACGGCGCCGCCTGTGAGGCGCGGCAAGCCGGGCAGCGGCACGGGTTTGCGATCGGTCATGATCTCGCGCACGACGGTGAGCGGGTCGCCGCTGTGTTCCTCCAGCACGGCGCCGCCGGCCGCGCCGATGACGGTGCGGTCGCCGTAGGCGACGGCGGTCATGGGCGCGTGGACGCCGATGAAGCTATAGCGGCCCAGTTGCTCGCCTTTTTCAACGGATTCGAGCAGGAAGCTTGGCCCTTCCTGCCCGGCGCGCAGCTTGAGGTAGACGGAAACGGGCGTCTCCAGGTCGGCGGGCAGCTCGCGATGGACGGCGATGATGTTGCCGGATTGGGACAGATCGCGTGCTTGGTCCAGGGTGGGCGTATAGGGCAGAATCACGTGCAACCTCCTGTGTCTGTCGCCAACGTGTGGCGCGTGACGGTGGACAAACTCGGCAAGGCTGTGTGTACGCCCGCTGCAGCGCTGATGGGCAAGAAATAGAAAAGCCCCGTCTCCATGCACGGACTGCTTGCCGTACACAGGGACGAGGCTTGATCGATCACCCCGCGGCGCCACCCTGCTTAGACCGACGGCCGACCCCGGCGGGAAGCGCCGGGTCGATGGCAAACAAAAACCTTGCATGAAACGCAAGGTCGGCAGCCAGTCTCACTCAGTCAGGAACGGGACACACGCTCCGATTCCTGGCGTCTGCTAACGGGGACGCGTCCGGGAAAGCCTACTGAGCCGCGCGGGCTGTTCGACTTTCGGCTCCCCAGACCATTCGCTTTCTGCGCCGCTGTCTCCTTCGCAGCCGCCGGAGACTCTCTGAAGCTCGCTCTGAAAGGTACTATTCTGGTTCAACGCCGTTCAACTATCAGATTGTTGCCCACTATAGCAGATTCCGCCCGATTGTCAAGCGCAAATTTCGTCGCGAAAAACCGTGCGCCGGCCTGGATTCGGTCAAGAGGTGAAGAGGTCGGGCTGGTAGACGGTGTCGGCGGCGCGGGCACGCGGCAGATGCTTTAGTTCGACGCCGGCGTCGAGCAGAAATTGGCGGCTGTATTCGTCGGGGTAATTGCCGGCGTAGACGACGCGGCGGATGCCGGCGTTGATCAGCATCTTGGCGCAGGTGAGGCACGGCTGATGCGTGACGTAGGCCGTAGCGCCCTCGATGCTGATGCCGTGCAGCGCGCCCTGGATGATGGCGTTTTGCTCGGCGTGGAGGGTGCGCACGCAGTGCCCATCCACGATGAGATGGCCGACTTCATCGCAGTGGGGCAGGCCGGCGGGCGCGCCATTGTAGCCGGTGGTCAGAATCCTGCGGTCGCGCACAAGCACGGCGCCGACGTGCGCGCGATCGCATGTACTGCGCTCGGCGACGGCAAAGGCGATGTCCATGAAGTACTCATCCCAGTCGGGGCGATTAACAGCCATGCGGCATTCTCACTTGAGTTCGGGCTGGGCGACATGATTGCTGAGAACGGCGACAGCCTCGGCGTTGCAGAGCAGGTCGCCCAGAATGCGCCCGGCGTCCTGCGGGTCGGTCGCGGCAATGTAGAGGGTCTCGGTTGTCGTGCGCTGGCGGCGTAGGCGATTCTTGGCCGGGAGGGTGACGGCGTAGTCAACGGCGACAGCGGGCAACGGCTGCGCGCCGAAGTGCAGGTCGCCCGTGCGCAGGGATCGGATATGGGAAGGCGCGATGAAGGCATACCACATGCCCAACTCGTCTTGCGGCCAAGAGGCTAAACGCGAAAGGCGGCGCGGGCGCACGAGCGAAAGCAGCGCGTGCTCGCCCGTGGCAAAGGTGCGATAGAAGGCGGGCGCAAAGGTGAAGCGCCGGTAACGGCCCTCGACGGAGAGCAAGCCGGTGACGTAGACGGGGATCTTCTCGTCGCCGGCGAGTGGGGTCGCTGTAGCGCCGGTCGACTGTGAAGGGGTGAAGACGACATAATCGCGACCGCGCAGACGCAACGAATAGCCGATATGCACAATGAAGAGCAGCAGCGCCAGCGCGATGCCAATCCAGCGGCCCGGCAGCAGGCCGGTAGACCAGATGCCCGCCAACGCGAGAAGCAGGAGCGAGACGAGCCGGCTGAGCGGCAGGCCGCCCGCCAGAAAGCGCCCCGCCGCATAATATGCAGATGCGAGCGAGCGCAGCGGCCTATCCGGCGGGAACTCGATTGGCGGGCGCGATGCAGCCCCATCCGTGGCGGGCGGGGCGCGGCCGGTCCCGTTGGCACTATGGGTTGGGCCGGATCTAGGAATGGCGGACTTCACCGTCGGCTTGCCCGTATGTTAGGCGACCTGCGGCCTTGACCCTGAATCACAGCCGGCGATACGGTGGGCCAGGCAGGGGGCGATTCAGCCATTATGCCGGGGTCGGCACGG
>JBBSBO010000047.1:0-9492 GCA_038251215.1 Caldilineales bacterium | reverse complement strand
CTCGGCCATGGAGACCATGCCGTTCTCTTCCTGGTTGATGGCATAGGCCAGCGCCTGGCGGAATTCCGGCACGTTGAACGGATAGATCGTGTGGTTGAAGTACAGCGCCGGCCCGCTGTAGTTGGGGCCGCGAATGATGCGGATGCCCTCGGAGATGAACTGCTGCGTCGTCGCCGGCGGGAAGCCGTGCGTGGCATAGTCCGCTTCCTTAGCCATCATCAGCGGCGTGGCGTCCGGCGTCTCGCCGTTGAAGAGCAGCACCCGGTCGAAGTTGACGCGGTCAGCCATGAACGACGTTTCATTCTTGTTCAAAACCAACTGCGACTCGGTGATGCTGGCGGGGTCCAACACATACGGCCCCAGCGATACCACGGTTTCGGGGCGGAACTCGTTGAACTCCTGCAACAGCGTCTGCCATTCCGACGACTCGGAGTCCGCGCCGGTGGCGATCAGGTCGCGGATACGGCCCGCAAACTCGCCATATACGGAAGACGGGCGAATATACGTCTCACGGAAGATACGGCGCAAGACCGTGTTGGACGGCTCCTTGAGCTTGAACTCCACAGTCGTGTCGTCCACCGCCACCACGTCGTCGATGAACTGCCACACGGTGATGCCCTGCAGATGCTGGATGGTGAAGGTGTCCACCACATCTTGGGCCGTGTAGGCGCTGCCGTCGCTCCATACCGCGCCGGCGGGCAACTTCACGCGCACGGTCACGTCATCCGCCCACTCCCAGGACTCGCCCGCCATGGGCAGCCAGTCGTCATCGGCCCACATGTACAGGAACAACGGCGGCTCCTGCAAGTTCTGATAGAGGCCCAGACTGATCGCGTTCGTGCTAACGAACGTATTGAAATGGCCCGCCGGCGGTACAACATACGGCCAAATGCCGCGGAACTCGCGGACGGCGCCGGTTTCGCCCGTCGCGCCTGGTGCAGCCGGGGCGGGCGCCGCCGGAGCCGCGCACGCGCTGACCAAGAGCGCTGCCACAACCAGCACGATGACCCACATACGTTTCTGCATATTATCCTCCCTTTGAGTGAAACATCAGTTGACGGTAGGACTCATGATGCCGGTACAAGATAAATGCTTTGGCCATGCACGCAACAGCCATGCATGCTTCAGCGGCGCAGCGAGATGCGCACCGCCAGGGCGAGCGCCAGCAGAAACACGCTGGAGCAAACGAACATCAACGACATCAGCACAAACTCGGCCGTACCCCGATCCAACACCAGCAGCAACAGGCCGGAAGTCAACGCCACAAACACGCCGATACGAAAGCCGGCCTGACCCAGCGCCTGATTCATGCCGGCTCGAGCAGGCTCATGTGGATGTCTTTGCGGATCGGGCAGGCCACGCGCCCGCCTGCGTCCACCGCCTCCAGCGGCGGCGGCGCCACGTCACACACGCCCTCCACGAAATAGGGGCAGCGCGGGTGGAAGGTACAGCCGGGCGGCAGGGCGAGCAAACTCGGAATATCGGCGCTGCGCAGTACGATCCGGCGCTTGCGACGCGTCAACTCGGGATCAGCCTCGGGCACTGCCGCCAGCAAAGCCTGTGTGTAGGGGTGGCGCGGGTCGGCGATCACGCGCTGCGTCGGCCCCTCTTCCACCACGCGCCCCAGGTACATCACGCTAATCGCGCCCTGCCAGGCAAAATACTTAGCCAGCGCCAGGTCGTGCGTGATGAACAAGAAGGTCACGTCGAACTCATCCTTCAGCCGCATCAACATATTAAGCAGGCTGACGCGGATCGAGACGTCGACCATCGACACCGCTTCGTCGGCGACGATAAACTTGGGGTCCACCGTCAGCGCGCGCGCCACCGACACGCGCTGGCGCTGCCCGCCGCTCAACTGATGCGGGTACTTGTTCATGAAATCAATAGCCGGCGTCAGGTCGACAATTTCCAGCAACTCACTCGCACGCCGATAGGCTTCCTGCGTGCCGTTCACCTTGCGATGATGTAGCAGCGGCGTGGTGATGATTTGCTGGATCGTCTGCACCGGGTTCAGTGACGCATACGGGTCCTGGTGGATGATCTGCACGGCATGGCGATATTCGCGATACTCCTCGGCGCTCAAGCGGTCGATCGGCTTGTTGTCGTAGAGCACCTGCCCGCCCGTCGCCTTGAGCAGTCCGGCCATGATCTTGCCCGTGGTGCTTTTGCCGCAGCCGCTCTCGCCGACCAAGCAGCGGATCTCGCCGCGCTCAATCGCCAGCGAAACCGAGTCCACCGCCAGGACGCGCTCCTTGCCTTTTCCAAACGCCCGGCTGACATTCTGCAGTTCAATATGCGCCATCAGACCTCGCCTACTTGTGTTGTCGCATTGCTCAAATCCGCAACCGAACCGTCCAGAGGCGATGCCCCCACTTCGGGCAGTCGTGCGCGGCTCTGATGCAGCGGGTTCACCGCCAACTCCGCCTCCACCTTCTGCCAATGCCAACACGCCGCCGCATGGTCGACGCCCACCGCCTCCAGCTCCGGCTCCTCCTCCACGCACTTCTTCGTGGCGAAGGGACAGCGCGGGTGGAACTTGCAGCCGCTGGGCAGGTCGATCAGGTCCGGCGGCGAACCGGGGATCGAGGCAAGGTCCTCAAAGTCGCCCGTCACCTTCGGCACGGCACGGATCAGCCCCAGCGTATACGGGTGGCGCGGCCGGTAGAAGATGTCCTCCGCCGAGCCGATCTCGACGATCCTGCCGGCATACATGGTGGCGATGCGGTTCGCCAACTCGGCGGCAATCGCCAGGTCATGCGAGATGAAGAGCATGGTCAAGTGCTGCTCTTGCTTCAGGCGGCGCAGCAGGTCGATGATCGTGCGCTGCGTCAGGATGTCCAGCGCCGTGGTCGGCTCATCCAGGATCAGCACCTGCGGGTCCAGCAGCAGCGACATGGCGATCAGCACGCGCTGGCGCATGCCGCCGCTCAGCTCATGCGGATAGGCGTCGATCACGCGCTCGGCGTCCAGTTGCACAAAGCGCAGCAGGTCCAGCACATGCGCGCGCACTGCGCGCTTGTCGCTCCAGCCATGCGCTTTAGCCGTGTCGTACATCTGATTCCACACGCGCAGCACCGGGTTAAACGAGTTGAGCGCCGACTGGAAGACCATGGCGCACTCGCGCCAGCGAAACTCGCGCAGCCGCCGGGCGTCCAACTCGCCCACGTCCACTTCCGTCCCGTCGCGACGATAGAGGATCTCGCCGTCAGTCAGCGTCGCCGTCTTCACCAACAGGCGCACGATGCCCAAGCCGAGCGTGGTTTTGCCCGACCCGCTTTCGCCGATCAGGGACAGGCTCTCGCCCGCGCGCAAGTCCAGGTCGATGCCGCGCACCGCTTGCACCGGCCCCTTGCGCGACTGGTAGCTGATGTGGACATTGCGCAAGCTCAAGGGCGGCTTGTCGGTGGCGGCGATGCGATCGACAAAAACGGCTTCGGTTGTGCTCATATCCTGCTCATGTCGTACTCATATCGTGCTCGGTTCACCTTCGTGTCGCGCTCAGGTCGCAGGCGCCAAGCGGACTGCGCTGCGACGGCGGTTCGCTATTCGCCCGAGCGCAAGCGCGGGTTAAACACCAATTCCAGCGAGCGCGTGGTCGTCACCACCGACAACTGCAAAAGAACGATGGCGGCAATCGGCATCATGATGTACCAGATGCTGTCCTTAAAGAAGATCGCCCCGCGCACCCAGGCCAGGCTCAACATCACGCCCCAGTTGCTGCCCGAAAAGGGCACCAGCCCAAAGAGCACCAGCGCCACCTGCGCATAGATCGCCCCCGTCATCGCCAGGGCGAAGCTGATGATGATGTAGGTCATCATGTTGGGCACGATCTCGCGGAAGATAATGTGCGGCGCACCCAGGTCCAGCGCGCGCGCCGCCTCGACAAAATCACGTTCCTTAAGCGACAGCGCCTGCGAACGCACCGCGCGCAGCAACGAAGGCCAGTTCAAGAATCCCAGCAGCAGGCCGAGCGACGCGATGTTCTCAAACTGCAAGAGCGACGCCAGAATCAGCAGCAACGGCAACTGCGGGATCGTCAACATAATGTCCGTGATCGCCATAATCACGGCGTCGGTGCGCCCGCCGGCAAAACCGCTGAACGTGCCGAAGGTGACGGCGATCAGCGTCGACAGCGTCGCCGCGATCACCGCCACGATGATGACATCCTTGCCGCCGTTCACAATGTGCGAAAAGATATCGCGCCCCTGGTGGTCCGTGCCAAACCAATACTGCGCCGAGGGCGGCTGGAAGATCTGGTCCACCTTCGTCTCGCTATCCAGCGGCACAAAGTAGGGGCCGACAAACGAGACCAGCACAATAAAGATCACCATGAGGAAGCCGGCAAAGCCGACCTTGTTGTAGGACATAATGCGCAGCGTCACGCCCAAAGAGGAAAAAGCCTGCGTGAACATATTCATGCCGTCACTCCTGGCTTCCGAACTTGATGCGCGGGTCCACCCAGCTATAGAGCATATCGGCGAAGAAGTTGGCGAAGATCACCGAGAGCGTAATGATCAAAAACACGCCCTGCATCACCACGTAATCGCGCCGGTTTATCGCCTGCAAGAGCACATAGCCGATGCCCTGATACTGGAAGATGGTTTCGATCAGCACCGAGCCGCCCACGACAAAGCCAATCGAAATCGCCAGCAGCGTAAAGAGCGGCAGCGAAGCATTGCGCCCGACATAGGCGGTGGTGATGCGGCTTTCCGTCAGCCCCTTGGCGCGCGCAACCGTCACGTAGTCCTCTTCCAGCACGCTGATCGTGCTGCTTTTCATGGTCAACATCCACGTGCCCACCGTAGTCAGCACATAGGCCGTAATCGGCAGCGCCGCATGGAAAAGCGCGTCCTTGAGGAAATATAAGGTAAAGCCCGGATGCACGCCCGGCGAGAGCGAACCGCGCATCTGCGCCACAGGCACAACCCCCCAACGCACGCCCAGCCAGATGATGAGCAAAATGCCGAAGATATAATTGGGGATGGCGCTGAGGATCGACGCGATCACCGTCAGAATATGGTCTATCCACCCTTCGCGCCGATAGGCCATCACCAAGCCTAGGATCACACCCGTGGTGAAGCTGATGATCAACGCCAGCCCCACGCTGAAGATCGTCCAGGGCAAAAAGCGCTTAATGAAGCTCGTCACCGGCGTGCCCGGCGACAAAATCGAGGTGCCCAGATCGCCGCGCAGCAAGCCGCCCAGGTAGTCAAAATACTGTAAGATCAACGGCTGGTCCAGGTCGATGGCAAAGAGCGCCGCAGCCTGGTCGCGCGCCTGGTGATAGGGCATGCTGTACTGCACCATCAGTTCCTGAATGAAGAGTTCGATGGGGCTGCTGGGGAGGAGCCGGATCAGGAAGAAGGTGAGGGTCACCACCACAAAGGCCGTAAACAGCGCCTTGAGCAGTCGCCGCAGGATAAACGAATTCCAGATCCCAGCCATGCGCCCGCTCATGTGTTCAATTTCCGCCGGCACGATGGGAGGGGCATCTAGCGTCGTAGCCAAGGAGCATCTCCTGGGTGAGCCGGAATAGGCAGGGCCGCCTTGGCGCTGCGCGACTTAAAGACCGATCAAGCGACAGATCTCAACCTGCTCCAGCCGGAGCGGATAGAGAAAATAACGGCAAGAAAAGATGGCAGAAAAATATAGTAGAAAACTATAGATGCGAAGCAAAAGGCGAAAACAACTGGCGTGGAGCGTTGTGGAAACGCCCGCACAGCCGGTATTGCGTCGACAAGATGACAGAAGATGTGGTGGTGAGCCGAGTATAGCACCCGGCAAAAAGCCTTGTCAAACGCGCTTTTCGGCGCATCAGCCTTGAGGATGGATACCCGGCAGCGGCGCAGAACCGCCGCCAAGCGCCCACGCCCGGCCTTTTGTTCCTTCCCTCGGTCGTGGCACAATATACATATCACTGCAATCCGGCAAGCATCCGAGCCAAGACGCACGCGCACGCCCATCGTCAATAGACATCGCCAACCCAGAGACAGCGAACCCATACCCGTCATGTCAGAACCAACCGCCACACAGAGCGCCGGCGCCGCCCTCCATCGCACGCCGTACGACGCCTTCGTCGAGCAGCTGCCTTCTCTCTACGGCGCGCAGGCGAGCTTGCACGCCCAGCGTTATGCCAACGCCATCGCCCAATTCCGCGACTTCGCGGGCCAGGGGAGCGTCTCTCTCTTTCGCGCCCCCGGCCGCGTGAACTTGATCGGCGAACATACCGACTACAATCACGGCTTCGTGCTGCCCATTGCCCTGGACCGCGACATTCTCCTCGTCGCCCGCCCACGCGCCGACCGCCAAGTGCGCCTCGTCAATGTGGAACCGGAGTTCGCCGCGACCTCTTTCACGTTCGGCCCCTCTATCCTACTCGCAGCCCCGGGCGACTGGAGCAACTATGTGCGCGGGGCCGCGCAGATCATCGCCCAGCTCGCCCCGGATACGTATACCGGCATGGACTGCCTGGTCTCGGGCGCCGCGCCGCTAGGCCTGGCCCGTGGCTCCGGCCTCAGCTCGTCCTCCGCACTGACTGTCGCCGCCACCGTCGTCCTGGCCCGCTTCGCCGGCCTAGCGCTGCCCGCCGAGAGCCTTGTACAGCTCTGCTCCGACGCCGAATGGGTTGTCGGCACGCGTGGCGGTATCATGGACCAGTACATCTCCCTGCTGGCGCAGCGCGACTATGCCCTGTTCCTCGACTGCCGCCCACAGGCCGACGGAACCTACGCCACACGCCACGTTCCCCTGCCCGAACACTATCAGATTCTGATCGCCGACAGCGGCGTGCATCACAGCAATGTGCGCGGCGAATACAACAAACGCGTCGCCGCCTGCCGCGCCGGCGTAGCCCTGCTGCGCCCCCAGCGCCCCGGCGCCACCCATCTGCGCGATGTCCACGACATCGCCTGGCAAGAACTCGCGCCTGCGCTGCCGGAAGAGATCAGCGTCGCCGACGCACTCGCCGCCGGGCTGCCCGTGGACGACATTCCCGGCCTCGTCCCCGCCGACCGGCTGCGGGTGCGAGCCTGCTGTCGCCACGTGTGGCACGAGAACCACCGCGTCCTGGCCGCCCTTTCCGCGCTGCAAGCCGGCGACATCGACGAGGTCGGCGCGCAGCTCCAAGCAGCCCACGCCGGCGCGCGCGACGACTATGCCATCAGCACGCCCGAACTCGACACGCTGGTCGACGCCGCCTGCGCCGCGCCCGGGGTTGCCGGCGCGCGCCTCACCGGCGCCGGCTGGGGAGGTTGCGTCCTCGTCCTCGTCCACCACGCCGCCGCCGCCGATGCCGCCGAGTCCATCCAACGCCGCTTCCAACAGACATACGGCCGCACGCCCGCCATCTTTCCCTGCCGCAGCGGAGCCGCCGCCGGCCATGTCGCCGATTTGGAAATCTAGACGCCGGCGCGCAGAGCATCTCACGCCGCCAACCTCAGGAGAAACAGCCATGACACAACCATTGGATTTGGTCCTGATCGGCGCCGGGCAGCGCGGGGCCATCGCCTACGCCTCCTACGCCCTGGCGCACCCCGACCAGGCGCGCATCGTCGCCGTGGCGGAACCGGACCCGCAGCGCCGCCGGCGCGTCGCCGACCAGCACGACATCGACGACGCTCTGTGCTTTTCGGACTGGCGCGAGCTGGCGGCGCAGGGCCAACTTGCCCGTGGGGCCATCATCGCCACGCAGGACCAGGACCACGTCCCGCCCGCCCTCGCCGCCCTGGAAGCGGGCTACGACGTCCTCCTGGAAAAGCCGATGGCGCACACCCTCGCCGGCTGCGTGCAACTCGTGCAAGCCGCCGAACGCACCGGTCGCATCCTGCAGATCTGCCATGTCCTGCGCTATTCTCCCTTCTGGCGCGCCCTGCACGACGTCCTCGACTCGGGGCGACTGGGCGACATCATCACCGTCGAGCATCGCGAAAACGTGGCCTTCTGGCACATGGCGCACAGCTTCGTGCGCGGCAACTGGCGCAATGCGGGCCTCTCCAGCCCCATGATCCTCGCCAAATGCTGCCATGACCTCGACATTCTGGTGTGGAATCTGCCCGCGCCTGTGCGTCGCCTCAGCTCCTTCGGCTCGCTGCGCCACTTCCGCGCCGACCAGGTCGGGCCAGAGATCCCCGCGGCCTGCACCGACGGCTGCCCCGTTGAAGCGAGCTGTCCCTTCTCCGCCCTCGGCATCTACCTCGACCAGCGCCTCTTGCCGCCCTATGCTGCGCAGGCCGCAGCCGAGGCGATGGCCGCGGGCGCCCCGCCCGTTTGGCCGCTCTCCGTCCTTACCAGCGAAAACAGCTACGCCGCGCGCCTGGCCGCCTTGCAGACCGGCCCCTATGGCCGCTGCGTCTACCACTGCGACAATGACGTCGTCGATCACCAGGTAGTGAGCATGGAGCTGGAAAACGGCAGCTCGGTCGCCATGGTCATGCACGGTCATTCCAACGAAGAGCATCGCTCCATGCGCTATGACGGCACGCGCGCCACCCTGCGCGCTCGCTTCGGCGAGCATTCCGAGATCACCGTCTACGACCACGGTACGCAGCGTGTCGAACAGATACCGCTCGACGCGGCGGGGAGCGGACATGGCGGCGGCGACCACGGCATCATGGCCGATTTCCTCGCCGCCGTGCGCGGCGAGCGCGCTCCCCTCACCAACGCACGCACGTCGCTGGAGAGCCATCTGCTCGCCTTCGCCGCCGAGGAAGCGCGCACCGGCAGCACAGTCGTCGACATGCGTCACTTCCGCGCCGCCGCCGACGCCCTGGCGCGCGCATCCGCCTGAGCGCCAACCACAGGATCAAGAACCATGGCGACAGTCGCCGCAACAACAGTCGCCGAAACATTGGCGGATATGTTATGGGCAGCGGGTATTGACACTGTCTTCGGCTTGCCCGGCGGCGAAACCGTGGAGTTGCTCGACGCCCTGCGCCGCCGCGCCATCCGCTTCGTCTTGGCGCACGACGAAAGCGCGGCCGCCTTCATGGCTGAAGCCTGGGCACGCGTGACAGGCGCTCCCGGCGTCTGTCTCACGACCCTCGGCCCCGGCGCGGCCAACGCCGTCGCCGGCGTCGCCCACGCCTATCTTGATCGCGCCCCGCTCCTGCTCATCACGGCGCAGAAGCCGGACGCCCTGCTGCCCGACTATACGCACCAGGTGCTGGACCTGCACGCCCTCTTCCGGCCGATCACGAAGGCGTCGATCGCACTGAACGCAGACAACGTGCTTACCGCTGTGCCGCACGCTCTGCACCTAGCACAGGACGGCCGCCCTGGTCCGGTTCACCTCCAGTTGAGCAACGAGGATGCCGCCGCGCCGGTCGCGGAACAGCCGGCTGCTCCCCCGTTATTGGCGCCGGCACGTTTGCCGGATCCCGCGTCCTGGGATAAAGCAATCGCCCGCGCCGGCGAGTTGTTGGCCCATACAGCCAAGCCGCTGATCCTCGCCGGCCTCGGCCTGGAGCCGCAGCGCCCGTATGCCACGCTGCG
>JBBSBO010000046.1:0-9720 GCA_038251215.1 Caldilineales bacterium | reverse complement strand
TGTATCTGCGCCAGGTCTCCGGCCTAACCTTCTCCCTCATCATCACGGCGGAAATCATCCTCCTGTGGCCGCTGATCTTTCGCTACTCGCGCGTCCTCTGGCTGCACGCCGACCAGTTGATGGACCCTCGCCCCACCCCAAAAGAATCGAACGCGGATTGGGCGGATTAGCGCGGATCAATGACTATTCCGGCTAGATTGCGATACCGTGGAAGTGTCTCGGGTTCAGATCTAGTTGCTGTATCCGCGGAAATCCGTCAGATCCGCGTCATCCGCGTTCTATTTCACCCCGCTGAACAAATCCGTTTCGACACGCCCGTTCGGCGCGGGATAGGCGCGCGTGAAGGTGTCGAAGGAGGCCATGCGCCGGCGCAGGAACGGCGGCAGAATGCGCAGGAAGCCAGGCCCGCCGCTGTACTGGCTAACGTGCGCCCGGCCCGCAGCATCCTTCTGCGCCTCGTAGTGGTGTACGTCAATGCGCGCGTGGATGGGCATCTCCCATTGGGCGATCTCGACGAAGTTAATATCCTTGTTGCGGCCAAAAGCCGTGGGGTCCTGGCCCAGCAAGGGCATGAGCCGCACCATCGCGCGTAAAAAGCGCGTGTCGAAGGCGGTGTAGTAGAGCTTCTGCACGCCGTCGCCGGACGCCTGGGCCTGGTGGAACGCGGCAGTCGCCGCTTCGCACACATGGATATGGTCCGGGTGACCGTAGCCGCCGAACGGGTCGTGCGTGATCACCACCTGCGGGCGCAGGCGCCGCATATAATCGGCCAATTCGTCCGTAAGGACGGGCAGCGGCTGTTGAATCTGGGCGTCGGGATGATCATTGTCGGGCGAGCCGCGCATGCCGCTGTCGCGATACTTCAACGACCACACGCTGGTCAGCCCCAACGCCACGGCCGCGGCCGCCAGCTCGGCGGACCGCACCTGCGCCAGCGATTCATGCGCCTGCAAGCGGCTGTGTTCCTCGACCGAGCCGGCGATGCCGTCGGTGGCGATGATCACATGCACGTTGGCGCCTTCGGCCGCATACTTTGCCAGTGTGCCGCCTGGCCCAAAACTCTCGTCGTCAGGATGGGCGAAGATGCCCAGCAAGGTGTGTTTTGAATTCATATTACCTCTGTTTGCCCATAGAATCGTGCGATTGCCCCGAACGCGCCCGCAACATTAGGGTACAGCCATCGACATCAGTTGGACGCTATCTGCCGGCCCGCTTGCATTCTCCACGCTCAGCCGGACCCCAGACTGGGGCGAATATAGCCCTGCCCATAGACTATATTTCCCTGTCGACAAGGCGTCGGGCAAGTTAAGCTCGACCTTCTGCTCGACAATATCGCCTGCTTCCAAACCGCGCAGCGCCACGTCCCAGCCGTCGAATTGCGCCACGACCGCCCCCGTTTCATCCTGAATCAACTGTACAAATGCCGATAAAGGCCGGCCATGCGTAGGCGCGGGCATAGGCATATCGATGCCGCCCCTGCGCCACACGAGATCTAGATGGGCGGAACCTCCTGGCTCCCACGCCTGAGCGGGTTGCGTATAGCCGTCCAGCAGGAAGATTCCGGCGAAGTTGGCGTTGACGGCGACAAAGTTCTGCGGCGGCGCCCAGGTTGTCCCCGGCGAATGGACGGCGGCGGCATCGGATGTTCTCCACTTGGCTTGGACACGAGTGCTCTCCTTCACGCCAAGTTCGGCGGCAGATAAGTTTGCCACAGGCGCGCCCGTCACGACAGTACGCGTCACCTCCATTGCTAGGGGATACGTCACATTGTACAGATAGAGCGAATAGCCGGCGCGGGCATCCGGCGTTAGGTCGCGGAAATAGGCATAGAGATCCACCTTCGAGGCCGTGAGCAGACCCAAGCGCAAGCTGGTGGCGCTGATGGCATACCATCCGGGTTCCGGCGTGTACGGGTTGTAGGCATTCGGCTCGTAGCCGTCGATAAAGCGCAGAAAGCTCGGCAAGGGAGTATAATTCACGCCGTATTTTTCGGGTACAGCTTTACTAAAGTAGGCCAAATTCACCCGATCGATGCCAAGTTCCTCCATCCGCGTGCGCAACGTGGGAAGGTCCTGGCCCCAATCGATGTTAGAGTCCACCAGGATGCGACTCCAGTTTGTCCACGGTCCGGCAAGCTCGTTGAAGTAAGCCTCTTGATGCGGATAGATGCGCAGAGAACTGACCACAAACCACAACGTAAGAAGGCCCAGGGCGACAGTATCGGCCGGGGCGTGTCGGGAATGAGGTCTGACGAGATGGATCGAATTGCCCGCCAGAAGGATCAGAAACGGCATGGCGGGCAAGAAGTGACGAAATCCGATCGTGAGTATGCCCGTTGACCCCAGCATGAGGAAGGTGAGGGGCATAAGCCAGAGCACGCAGAGTTCGCGCCACCTTCGCTGCAGCAGCATGGCGGCAATGCCCACGGCGCTCAAGATCAGCAAGCCGACCGGCGTTTTATACAGGAGGGCAACCACAAAGTAGAGCCAACAGCCTGTGGCCGCCGCTTGGCCGAGCAGGAAGACAAATTGCTCGGGGGGAGGGCGCAGAATCCCGGAAAAGGTATCCGCAAGCTCGCGCCAATAGAACGGCGCTGGTATCGGCGCCGCGAGGGGGCCTGCCATGATCCAGCCGGTATCGAAGCGATAAACTGCCCAAAGCGCACCTAACGCCGTCATTGCCGCGATCAGCAGGCCCGTTAGCCGTTTTCGCCAAAATAACTCCTCATCGCCGAGCGGAAATATGAGGATTGCAAGTACTGCCACCGGCCAGAAGATTAGCCCGGTATATTTGGCGGTCATCGCGGCGCCGGCGCATAGTCCCATTAGAACGGCGTTGCCCGTGCTCGGCGCGGCCAGCCAGCGCCATAAGCGCCACATGGCTAAGAAAAGAAAAACAGTCAGACCGAAATCCGTGGCGATGATTCGTGCATTGCCCCCTAGGTTCGGCTCGAGGGCCATCAGCACAACGGCAAGCCAAGCGGCGCCCGTGCCCAGCAATTGCCGCGCCCAGATAAAGGCAACCAGGATGAGGACAGCGCCCAACAGGATCAACGGTCGTCTGCCTGCTTGTATCATCTCGACCGACTGATCGTTGCTCTCCCACAAAAAGACATCAGAGAACTCGAATCGCTTCCCTTCTGCCCAACTGGGGTGGTCGAGCGGCAGCACAATATCGTGCATTCCCAGCAGCCCCGCCGCACTGATCAGCGCGAGCAAAGGCGGATGCGTGGTGGCCAGGCGAAAATCGCCGGTGCGCAGGTACGCATAGCCGGAGCCCAAATGATACTGTTCGTCGAACGAAGCGGATTTCCGGGGTGATGCGGCGAGGCCCAGAAGGACAAACACAGCTATAGCAAGCGCCACGAAAAGCCATTGTCCCCATGCCCGCGCCCTGCGCCGCCCGAGCTGAGAATCCTTACGCTCGCCAATGTGCATCCGCTCAAACATCGAACTGAATACGCTTTCCGTTGCAGCGGCTGCCATCCCGCAGCGCCGACCATCACACCTATATCGTTAGTATATAGGTGTATCGTCAAACAGAGTAAAGTGCGCCGCGCACGGGGTTTATTTCACCATCCGCGTTGAGCGGCGTTAACCCGTAGAGTGTTGGCTGTTCTCTGCGCTCTCTGTGTCCTCTGCGGCAAATCCTGCCTGCGCCCCTAAAAGATCATGGCCGCGCCAAAATATTCCCCATGGGCAACCTGTGGTAAAATTGGTGATTGGATTGGCGCAACACGCTTCGCGTGCGGCTTTTAGCCGGCAGCGCCGCTAACCTAGAATGCCCATGTCGCCAGGCCGGCTCGCCGGACGGCGAACACGCAGCAATACACAGCAACATGCAGTAGTACGCAACAGATACGCCTAACCGCAACACCTAATCACGCGATATTCTAAAGTTCTAAAGATTGCCAAAAGGAGAATCCCATGGCTACCAAGATTGCAATCAATGGCTTCGGCCGTATCGGCCGCCAAGTCACCAAGGCTTTCCTCGAGAAGTACCCCGGCGAGTTTGACATCGTGGCCGTCAACGACCTGAGCGACGTCAAAACCAATGCCCACCTCTTCAAGTACGACAGCAACTATGGCATCTTCCCCGGCTCCGTGGAAGTGGACGGCGGCGACATCGTCATCAACGGCGACCGCATCAAGGTTCTCAGCGAGCGCGACCCCGCCAAGCTGCCGTGGGGCGATATGGGCGTCGAGATCGTCATCGAGAGCACCGGCATCTTCACCTCGCGTGAAAAGGCCGGCCTCCACCTGCAAGCAGGCGCCAAAAAGGTTATCATCAGCGCGCCGGCCAAGGGCGAAGACATCACCATCTGCATGGGTGTGAACAATGAGCAATACGACCCCGCCCAGCACAATATCATCAGCAACGCCAGCTGCACCACCAACTGCCTGGCCCCGGCGGCTAAGGTCGTCAACGACACCTTCGGCATCGAGCAGGGCGTCATGACCACCGTCCACGCCTACACCAATGACCAGCGCATCCTCGACCTGGTGCATAGCGACCTGCGTCGCGCCCGCGCCGCCGCCATGAGCATCATCCCCACCACCACCGGCGCCGCCAAGGCCGTCTCCCTGGTCATCCCCGCGCTGAAGGGCAAGTTCGACGGCTACGCCATGCGCGTGCCGACCAGCACCGTCAGCGTCGTGGACTTCGTCGCCCAGGTCAGCCGCCGCGGTTCGCGCGAGGAGTTGTTGGCCGCGTTCGACGCCGCCGCCGCCGGCCCCATGAAGGGCATCCTCGCCGTCAGCCGCGAGCCCCTGGTGAGCATCGACTACAAGGGCAACCCGCACAGCAGCACGATCGACGCCGAGTTCACCAATTTCTACGGCGACCTCGTCAAGGTTGTGACGTGGTACGACAACGAGTGGGCGTACAGCGTGCGCGTCACCGACCTCACCAAGTACCTGGTGGAAAAGGGCCTGTAAATCTGGTCTGCATCGCAAAGGCAGGCGCGTAAGCGCCTGAAGAGCGTGAAACGTGGAACATGGCTGCGCGCCGCGTTCATGCGTTTCACGCTCTTTACTTCCGCGGCATAAAGGGAGAAACCCATGAACAAACAAACAGTGCGCGACATCGAGTGGCAGGGCAAAAAAGCCCTCGTGCGCGTCGATTTTAACGTGCCCCAAGACGACAACGGCGCCATCACCGACGACGCCCGCATTCGCGCCGCCCTGCCCACCATCAACTACCTGCTGGAGCACGGCGCCGCCGTCATCCTCATGAGCCACCTCGGTCGCCCCAAGAGCGGGCCGGACCCGAAATACAGCATGAAAGTCACGGCTGATCACCTGGCGACTTTGATCGACGCGCCCGTCAAGTTCGTCGGCGCCACCACCGGCCCCGAGGCTGAAGCCGCCGCAGCTGCGCTCAAGCCGGGGCAAGTGCTCGTCCTCGAGAACACGCGCTTCGATGCGCGCGAGACCAAGAATGACCCCGCCATGGCCGAGCAACTGGCCGTGCTGGGCGATGTCTTTGTCAACGACGCCTTCGGCAGCGCGCACCGCGCCCACGCCAGCACCGCCGGTGTCGCCGAGCGTCTGCCCGCCGTCGCCGGCTTCCTCATGGAAAAAGAGCTGAACTACCTGGGTAACGCCCTGGAAGAGCCGCAGCGACCCTTCGTCGCCATCCTCGGCGGGGCCAAGGTCAGCGACAAAATCGCCGTGATCGAAGCGCTGCTACAAAAGGTGGACGCCATCCTCATCGGCGGCGGCATGGCCAATACCTTCCTGGCCGCGGAAGGCTATCACATGGGCAAGAGCCTGGTCGAAGCGGAGGCGCTCGACACGGCGCGCTCGCTCATGCAAAAAGGCGCCGGCGTGATCCAACTGCCGGTGGACCTGCGCGTCGCCGCCGAATTTGCCGCCGACGCCGATAATCGCATCGTCAGCGTGCAGGAAGT
Source organism: Caldilineales bacterium (assembly GCA_038251215.1). GTDB lineage: Bacteria > Chloroflexota > Anaerolineae > Caldilineales > Caldilineaceae > JASGTU01. Next base: position 3,809 of record JBBSBO010000046.1, on the reverse strand, counting down.
GCCGGACGGTTGGATGGCGCTGGACATCGGCCCCGCCACCATCGCCCACTACTCCAACCGCCTCTCCGGCGCCAAAACCGTTGTGTGGAATGGCCCCATGGGCGTGTTTGAATTCCCGGCCTTTGCCCAGGGCACGGTTGCCATCGCCGAGATATTGGCCGAGCTGCCCAATGCCACCACGGTGATCGGCGGCGGCGACAGCGCCGCCGCCATCCGCCAGGCGGGACTGGAAGACAAAATCAGCCACGTCAGCACAGGCGGCGGCGCTAGCTTGGAATTCTTGGAAGGCAAGGTGCTGCCCGGCGTGGCAGCCTTGCGTGACAAATAGGGAGCAGCATGAGCTTCTGGACGCAAATCGCTAACCTCTTCAAAGGCGGCGGCGGCAATCGAGACCGCCTCTTGCCCATCTACGTGCTAAGCCGGCGCTGTAACGAACCGATCGCGGGCCAGGTGGACCTTTTCAACGAGCTAAGTCGCAGCGAAGACGAAGGCGACCATGCCTATTACACGCGCAAGGTGCTGCACACTTCCGGCGAAAAACGCTGCTTTGCCGAGGTCGAAATTCAACTGTGGCTTGACCGCAACAAGCAGGTCATTCGGCACGAAGTGGAAGGCGGGCGCTGGTTGGAAGAAGAAGAATATCAGGCGGAGTGGACGCGTTTTCACGCCCCGCCCCCTGACGATGACCCTCAAGACAGTGTAGAAGACAACGCAGAAGATACCCCCGCATCCGGGTGAAAGGAATCTCGCTACCATGCGCAAACCCATGATGGCCGGCAACTGGAAAATGTTCAAGACGATCGACGAAGCCGCGGCGCTGGCGGAGGCGATCCGCAGCAAGGTCGCCGATGTCGAAACCGTCGACCGTGTGCTGTGCCCGCCCTATATCTCCCTGCCCGCCGTCGCCCTCTCGGTGCAAAACACGTCGATCGCCGTCGGCGCGCAGAACATGCACTGGGAAGAATCCGGCGCCTTCACTGGCGAAATCAGCGCGCCGATGATCGTTGACTTGGCCGCGTATGTCATCCTCGGTCACAGTGAGCGCCGCCAATACTTCGCCGAGACGGACGAGACCGTCAACAAGAAAGTTCACAGCGCCCTGGCGCACGGCCTCATCCCCCTTGTGTGCGTGGGCGAGTCCCTGGCGCAGAACGAAGCGGGGCAGACGCAAGCCTTTGTCAGCGGGCAGGTCGCAGCAGCCCTCGCCGGCATCTCCGCCGCACAGGTGCAGGGGCTGATCATCGCCTACGAGCCGATCTGGGCGATCGGCACGGGCAAGGCGGCCACTTCGGCGCAGGCTCAGCAGACCTGCGGCGAGACGGTGCGCGCCACGGTCGCCAAGCTCTACGGCGACGAGACGGCGGCAGCGGTGCGCGTCCTCTACGGCGGCAGCACCAAGCCCTCCAACATCGCCGAGATCATGCAGCAGCCGGACATCGACGGCGCGCTGATCGGCGGCGCGGCGCTCAAGGCGGAAGACTACGGCGAGATGGTGCGCATCACCGCCGAGCTATACGCCCAATAACGCCTAGCAGCAGGATCGCTTCGCACGCAGAGAATTGCGCCGACGATTCGACAGGGGGACGCGGGGAAACCTGCGTCCCCCTCTTTTTTACGCCGGGCTGTACTCTCTTCAGTTTTATGCGTCAAAGCGGCAGATTATGCGTCTTCTGGCGCTTGTTCGCCTATTGAAACATGTCGCGAAATGCGGTAACATGGTGGAGAGCCATCTCACACAAACTGATATAGGCGACCTTGCCTGCGCACGACCTCGCCCCCTCGCCTAGTGAGTGGATTTTGCGCATCCGGCTTAACCACACCCAAATGGGAAAACCATGAAGACCTATTCGCGTCAGGCGGGCGCAGTGCTTCGGCAACTGCGGACCGCGCGCAAGCTCACGCTCCAACAGGCGGCGCGGGGCTTTTCGATTTCGGTCGCCGCGCTGTCGCGCAAAGAGCGCGGCATCGACTCGATCACGCGCCACGACATCCGGCGGGCGATCCACGCCTACATCCTGTCGCCGGCCGAGACGAGCAAACTGTGGACGGCCGCGGGCATGTTGCCCGATGCGCCCGCGCCAAAGCCGGCGCCGGTCGACGTGCAGAGCTTTGCCGGACCGCTATTGAACAATCTCTTGCTCCCGGCGTTTGTCATCGATTCGCTGGGGTATGTCCAGGCCTGGAACCAGGCCGTTGAAACGCTGTGGCAGTTCAGCCGCCATCCGACCCCGCCTCTGCACATTCTTGAGCGTCTGTTCGACCCTTCTACGCGCGACGTGCTGGGCGAGAGTTGGCCGCGCGCCATCGCCGGGTTCATCGAGGATTTCTACCGCACGACGCTGGCGCTCAGCGGCAGCCCTGAATATGGCTGCATGATCCGCACATTGGAGCAGCGCTACGGCGAAGAGTTCGTGGGCGTATGGAACGAGGCCGGCACCCGCGTCGCAGGCGCCGATCAAGATTGTACGCTCGATATGGACGGCGTGCGCGTCATCTACCGGAACGCCCAGGGCGAGATCCTCTTCCTGGTCGTGCAGTCAATCTTCCGCCTGTCCATACCCTATCGCCTCTTGATCCACGTGCCCTTCGGCCCGGAAAACCATCGCCGCTATGAAACGCTCTTCGCGGCCATGGAACCGCAGCGCGTCTACTTTGCCGAGTAGGCGACGAGACCTGTTACTGCCCCGTGTTCAATCATCAATAGATCGGGTAGATGAACGACTCGAACTGGGGGAAGAGGACCTCCAGCAGCAGCCGCCATTGGCCGTGCGCGCCTAGGTCGGCAAATTCGTGGTGCAGTTGCGTCACGCTGCGTTCGCCGAGGACAAGCGGGGCGAAGGCAGCGCGCGGCATCTTGATCGGCGCATCCTCAGCGGGACGCGCCAGCGGCTGCACATGGCGCAACGCGCCCGCCTCCCACATGAGCGCCAGGCCGCTGGTATAGAAGCTGATCTGTACCTGCCCGCTCCAGCCGGCAAAGGGCGAGTCCGCCAGACGGCGCTCCAGCGCCGGGGCGAGGGCAGTCAGCAACGCGGCGGCATCGGGAATATGGATTTGCCACGCGTAGGTTCCCATGGCGTGCGCGTCACAGGCAAGGGCAAGCCGCACAAGATCGCACGATGCAGGCAGGCTGAGGCGGATGCCGGGTTGTTGGCGTTCTTGAGCCAGAGCTTTGAGATGGGCCATCAGGGCTAGAGCCGGCTCCACGCGCAACCGTGAGACTTCGTCGACGGTCAACTCTTCGCCGAAGTGAAAGCGCGGCACGCGTGCATAGCCTGCAATCTCACCGTTCTCGTCTTCGACGAGCCACGTTTCGTGCATGGTGGCGTCGGTCGGATCGTCGTTTGCCAACAGGTAGCGCCAAACGGCTTCGCTGCGGTCGGTGTGAAGCGTTTGGCGCGCAACGGCCTGCGCGTAGAGGGCCATGAGGGCGGGCAGGTCATCGAATAAGGCAGCTCGAACTCGGTAGCTAGACGTTGCAGGCAGGAGGGGGATATGCCGCAGTTCCCAGCGAAAGCCGCCATCGAGCGGCAGCACGTATTGATAGCCGAACTGGCGGTAAAAGAAGGGAATGCCCTCAATGCACGCCAGGACGCAGCCACGCGCTTGCAGACGCTGATTGAAGTAGCGCACTTGTTCGCGCACCAGGCCGCGGCCGCGATAGGCTTCGCTTGTGCCGACCACGCCCATTTCGCCCACGGACAGCTTCACGCCGTCCAACTCCCAGCTCCACGGGATGAGGCAAAGGGCGGAGATGACTTCGCCTGCTTCATTTTCGACAAAGGCTTGATCCGGCGGCTGCATGTGCG
>JBBSBO010000045.1:0-9789 GCA_038251215.1 Caldilineales bacterium | reverse complement strand
TTTCCTCGTCACGCCCCTTCTTTCTGCTGTCCTCCGCGTCCTCTGCGCCCTCTGCGCCCTCTGCGGTAAATGGCTTTTCTTTTTCTTGCTGTTGCTGTTCTTTGCGTTCTTCGCGCCTTTGCGGTTTGCTTTGATCTCCCAGCACCTTCTCGATCCACGCATACGGGAGGCGCCGGTCCAGGCTCTCCGGCGCCAGCGCCTCTTCGGACGTCGCCGGGTACTCCGCATAGAAATCGTCATCCGTGCCCCGCTGGGCGAGCATCTCGGCCTTGGTGCGTGCATGCCAGGCCGCGTCGCGGTCCGGGCGCGCCTGCCAGGGCAGGAAGATCGCCTGATACGCGCCCGCCTGTCCCGCGCCGGATCCGTCCGCCAGGGCCGCGGCGCGGAACAGGTTCTTGAAAGGCGACACGGGGCGCCGCTTGTCGCTCGTGCTGATCAGAAAGAGCTGCCCGCCGCCGTCGACCGTCGGCTTGACCGCGTTGAGGAAGAGCGCCAGGTTAGGGATGAAGTCCGCCTCGTCCACAATCGCCAGCGAGCCGCTGTAGCTGCGCCCGCCGCGCGTGCTAAAGGCGAGGGCACGCGAGCCGGTGGAAAGCTCGAAACGTGTGCCGCTGTCCAGCGGCAGGCCGCGCGCCTGCATCCAGCCGGGCAAGCGTACATACATGCCGCGCAGCCGCCCCAGCAACTCGACGGCCTCCGCCTCCTTCAGGCTGAAAAGCAAGATCGTCGCCGGCGCCCGAAAGGCCATCAACCACAGCGCATAGGCCAGGGCCAGCCAGGAAAGGCCAAGCTGCCGCGCCTTGAGGACAACCAGCCGCGAGGCCTGCGCCATGCGCGCCAGCGTCTCCACCTGCGCGGGCCACAGTGCAAAAGGCGTCCACGCCGGCAGTTGATGGTCGCCCGCGCCCGCCGCCCGGTAGATCCACACATAGCGCGTGGTGAAGTAGACGGGGCTGGCGGCGCATTTCAGCCACTCCCGGCGGATAGTAGCAGATTGAGCGTCCGGTTTCACTGCCACGGGTGCGCGCTTCCTTCCTTGCTTCAGCTTCTTGTTATAGCTTTTTGCTATGCGATACGGCGTATCATCCACCATCTTTGCCGCCGCCTAGAGCTTAAAGTCGTCCAGCTCACGCTGCGCCGCCATCAAGTCGTCGGCGGTGAAGCGCACCGTTTCCGCACCCGCCTTGCTCGCCACGGGCAAGCCCAAGTCGGCGCGCTGCGCGCTGAGCAAGTCCTTGAACAACATGCGCAACGTCGGCAGCCCGGCGCGCGCCTCGCCCGAATCCAGCGCTTCCATGTCGGCGCGCAGCAGGACGTTGAACACTGTGTCCAGCAGCCGGTCGATCATCTGCAAACGGCGCTCGCGTGCGTCAAAGCGGCGATCCTCGTCGATTGCGCGTAGACGTTCGCGCTGCGCCTGGTCCCACGCCTCGGCCCGCGCTGCCCACTCCCAACGATGCGCGATCTTGCTCCACAATTGGCCGGGATGCTTGCCGTGCAGCCCTTCCAAGCGAGCCGCCAGGCGGTAGGCCTGATTCAAAGAGCGCTGCGGCCCCAACGTTCGATAAATCTCGAAGCGGGCATACCACTTGCCCGGCTCCTCAGCGCGCCTTTCCCAGGGGGGAACGGCTTCGTCTTGCATACGCTTTCATTGCCTCCACAAAAAACTGCCCCCACAAAAACCCGTGCATCATCCACAGCGCGCCGCGCAAACGCACAATCATCGCTCCTCAGGCGGTGCATTTCGCGTCTCACAAGCCCCGCCGGCGCCCGGTCGGGCAGTGTACTATGCATAGAATAGAACGAATGTTCGGAAGATCAAGGGATTTGTCCCGGGACAAATTCAATACGAGGATAACTCGAGGATAGTGGGGATAGCGCGCCCAAATGTGGATAACTCTGTGGATAATTCAAAGCACATGGGCATAAGTCACCCCAAAATTCGTGTATTTACGCGTATTGGGGGTGCAGGGGGTGTGTAGAGTGAAGGAGCCTCAACGCGAATTGCCGGCACAGAGGGCGCAAAATCGTCGAAATTCGCCTTCTCTATGTTTGTTGGGAATCCAAACAAAACCCTCGCAGGTCAAAGGAGTTGCATTTCGGGCGGCGCCATCTTGTCCCGCGAATGGGGTCATCGGACATCGCTCCCTATACGAAAAGCGGCGGCGAGCAATGCGCCGAGTATACGCTGAATCCTTCGCCATCCCCGCGCGCGGACGTCCGAAGAACGTCGATTATTCGCCGGCTACACAGCCTTCTCCGGGCGCACACGCGCTGGCAGAGTAGCATCATTGTGGGCATTTCTTGCCCGTCCAACTATACGAAACGGACGAATTCCCGCTTTGACGGCCCGCCAAGCTCGCACATCGTATAGTGATCCATGCTCTATAGCCGCAGCTTGAGCCGTTTTGCCGGACGTACGCACCTACACAAAGAAACGCCTCCCCTGTCAGACGCACGCCGCCCTTGCACGCGCAAAAGGCGTCGGTAATCTCTCCGTGTATTTCCACTTCCGGCTGTGAAGCTCAGCGTGTTAGCCCCACAGCGGCAGCCAACCACACACACACGCCGCATTGTGGAGACGCCCTACGTCCCTTTCGGCCCGCTGTTTTGCCGATGAACTGACGTCGGCACGCCGATCGCCGCGCCCCTAGAGGCCGCTTAGCGCTGCGGCGACTTCGTTGCGTTACCCAACAAATCCTTCCCTGCTGCAACGCTTCGCCACGGTCAGTTCCTGGCGCCGATCGTCACGCACACCGCCTTCCGACGGCCTAAAGGCGACGCGAAGCGCGTGGCAGCGGCCTTCCGCCCTGAATCCACACCTGTCGCTACGTCTCTGCCACATTTGTTGCGATCGACAACAAATTGGAGTGGGACGTCTTTGTCTCCCATCAGAACCGCCACTAGAGCAAACGATGCGCAAAACCCCAGTTTGTTGTGAAACCAAACAAAAGGTTGCCTTCACGTATTGCCGAGTTGTACATGCGCTACAAAGCGCGCCGAGCGTTTACACAGAACCCTGATGGTCTGGAACAACTCCGTGCGACAGTGCTACAATACAGATACTGCGATTGCTCCATGCAGCCGGACAGACAGAGCAAGCCGCCCGCGCACGCCCGCCATCTCACCCAACCGAGAGAAAAACCATGGCCGAATCCGTACCCCACGCCCATATCGCCAATCCTTTGGCAGCCGAGCGCCTGCACACGCTCGAAATCGTCCAGCAGCGCGTGCTCTGGCTCGCCACACTCATCATCCACCACGCCAACCACGTGCGCCCCAACCCCGGCGGCGGCAAGGTCGGCGGGCATCAGGCCTCGTGCGCCTCGGTCGTCTCGATCATGACCGCGCTCTACTTCCATTTCTTGCAGCCGGGCGACCGCGTCGCCATCAAACCGCACGCCTCGCCCGTCTATCACGCCATCCAATACTTGCTGGGCCGCCTGCCCGCCGCGCGCCTCACCGAGCTGCGCAGCTTTGGCGGCCTGCAGGCCTACCCCAGCCGCACGAAAGACCCGGATGCCGTCGATTTCTCCACCGGCTCCGTCGGCCTAGGCGCGGTGGCGCCCGCCTTCGCCGCCCTGGCGCACACCTATGCGGCGCATCATTTTGACGGCGTATCCCCGCGCCGCTTCGTCGCCCTCATCGGCGACGCCGAGCTGGACGAGGGCAACGTGTGGGAAGCGATCCTCGACCCGAACATCGCAGCCACGCGCAATCTGCTCTGGATCGTGGACCTCAATCGCCAGAGCCTGGATCGCGTCGTGCCCGGCATTCGCGCAGCCCAGCTCAAGCGCCTCTTCGCCGAATGCGGCTGGCGCGTGCTCGAGGTCAAATACGGCCACCTGCTGCAAGAATTGTTTCAGCGCCCCGGCGGCGCCGACCTGCGGCGCTGCATCGACGACATGAACAACGAGGATTACCAGGCGCTGATCGCCTTGCCCGGCGCGGCGGGCCGCGTGCGCCTGGCTGAACTGGCGGGTGCACGCGCCGACCGCGTCCTCGCCGCCGTCCAAGCAGTGCCCGACGAGCAGCTCCCCGTTGCCCTCAGCAACCTGGGCGGACATGACCTGCACGCTCTCATCCAAACCCTCGACCTGGCGCAAGAGGACCTCTCGCGCCCCACCGTCATCTTCGCCTATACCATCAAGGGTTGGGGCCTGCCTATCGCCGGCGACCCGCTCAACCACTCCAAACTGCTCACGCCGGAACAGATCGACGACCTCCAGACGTCCATGCGCATCGCGCCCGGCGAGGAGTGGCAATCCTTCCCCGCCGACGCGCCCGCCGGCGCCCTCTGCCAAGCCGCCGCGCGCCGCCTCTACCCCGCCGCGCACCCGGCGCCGGCGCGCCCCACGCACCTAACGCCCGCCGACATTCCCGACGAGCTGTCCGTGCGCACGCAAGGCCGTCTGAGCACGCAGCAAGCGCTCGGCCAACTGCTCATGAGCATCAGCCGCGCCCCGCGCCTCAATCGCCGCGTCGTCACCCTCTCGCCCGACGTCTCCACCTCCACCAATCTCTCCGGCTGGATCGTCAAGAACGGCGTCTTCAAGCCGGAAGAGAGCACGCGCGCCGAACCTAGCGCCCGCGCCGGTCTGGGCGACGGCGAACAGGCGCTCAGCGCCTGGCGCGAAGGGCCAAGCGGTCGCCACATCGAGCTGGGCATCTCCGAGATGAACCTCTTCATGGCCCTGGGCATGTTCGGCCTCGCCCACGAACTCAGCGGCCAACAGCTCATCCCCATCGGCTCCGTCTATGACCCCTTCGTCTGCCGCGGCCTCGACTCGTTGATCTACGCCCTCTACTCCGGCTCCAAGTTCATCTTCGCCGGCACGCCGTCCGGCATCAGCCTGTCGCCCGAAGGCGGCGCGCACCAATCCACGGTCACGCCCTCGCTGGGCATCGAACTGCCCAACTTGCTGGCGTTTGAACCGTGTTTCGCCCAAGAGATGGCCTGGATGATGATCGAGGCGCTGCACCAATGTTGCGATCGCGCCCAAGGTCGCGCCGTCTACTTCCGCCTCACCACCAAGCAGGTGGATCAAGGCTTAATGGCGGAGGCCCTGGCGCGCCTGGGCGAGCCGACCCTGCGCCGCCAGGCGCTGGCGGGCGGCTACCGCCTCGTCGACTGGCGCACCGCCGCGCCCGACCTGTCGCGCAGCCGCCTCGTTCACCTGGCCGTGGCGGGCGCGATGACGCCGGACGCCGTCGACGCCGCCGCGCAACTGCGCGCGCAGGGCATCCCCGCCAATGTCCTCAACCTCACCAGCGCCCAACTTCTGTATGAAGCGTGGCGCGACGGCGCCGACGCCCCCCGACAAGATGACGACTCGCCCTTCTCCTGGCTGATCCCGCCCAGCGAACGCCACGCGCCCATCGTCACCGTGCTGGATGGCGCCTCACACGCGCTGGCCTGGCTGGGCAGCGTCTACGGCATGCGCACCTATCCCCTGGGCGTCGACGCCTTCGGACAATCCGGCGCGCGCGCCGACCTCTATCGCCACTACCGCATCGACGCGCCCAGCATCGTGGACGCCGCACGCCGCGCCCTGGCGCGCAACGGCATCGCCCTCTAAACACAAAGAACGATGCCGTCGTCAACCCTAACCAACCGACCGCCCCTCGAACCGGCCCCGTCCGAAGAACTCTACGCACCTAGAGCCTAGTAGCGGAACACCGCCAGTGCCGGCTCGTCCGTCGGCATCTCCGCCTGCGACAGCGCATACACCGTGCCGCCGTTGTGCAGCGTCTGCAGCGCGGCAAAGTCGACCAGCGCCAGGTCATCCTCTTCGCTGCGCCCCTCTTGCGAGTGTGTAACTTTTCCGCTCTCCCGGTCGAACATGCCCCACACCTGCGTATCCGTCGCCAGCACCAGCGCATCCACGCGGCCATAGTAGGCGGCGCTCACAATCTCTTCCAGCTGATGCGACGCCTGCCCGGTCCCTACAAGCTGCTGATAGCGGCCGATCACCTCATCGGTCTCGCGCTGAAAATACGGTTCAACCAGCGGCCATGCTTCGGCCTGCAACTCCTTGCCCTGCATCATCTCCGGGTTGCCGCGCACGCCCTCCGGCATGATCTTCGCATATTCACTGACCTCACGATAGATCGGCATCAGGTAATCGACGCCCGCCAGCACCAACGGCGTCTGCTTCTCGTGCAAGAAATCGCGCAAATTCGCATCCACCTGATTCAAATATAGCCCGATCCGAGTCTTGTGGTCCGGATTTTCCTCACCGTGCCCATGAAAGAGCGCGTCGCGTATCCCGCCCTGCGGGCTGCCTGTGTGGAACTGCAGATCCTCCTGCGTATCGTCAAACTGCAGCGCGCCTTCCATGCTTTGCGACACGGATTCGGGCAAGTCAATCTCGCCGACGCTGTGCTGCGTCCCCTCGAACATGCGGATCTCATTCTGGCTGATCGCCAAAATATAAAAGTGCCCGTTGTTGGTGAAGATCGGCAGGAGCGGCTTCACATAGTAAGAGTGCGCCTGAATGACGAACTCCTCCACCGGGAAGGGCAGGCGATAGACGTGGAAATCATCCTGCGCGATATACACGGCCAAACCGTCGTATTGGAAGCGCCAAAATTCGGAGTTCTCCAACAGCTCTTGCGCTTTGCCCACGAAGGCGTCGACCGCACGCGGCCCCATATCGTGCTCGGCAAGCTGCCGCCGTACGTCGCGCAACAGGTTGCCGAAACGAATCGGGTCCTGCTGTGTTTCCCGTCCGGCGCGGTGCGTCGGCATAAAGATCGAAAAGGCGGGGCCTTCCACCTCTTGCGATAAACTCTTCAATTCTTCCAGCGTCAGCTCGTCAAAAGTCAGCAATGGCATGATCTCTCCTTCAATTCGAGTAGCGGCAACCCATTCGCGCGCCCCGCTTCCCATAGTCAACAATGATTTTCGTATAGAACTTCGTATAGAACTTCGTATAGAACATAGCGCTTACCCAGCGCTCCTACACCAACCCAATCAGGCGGCGGATCGCAACTCGTTGATCTTGCCCGCCAGCGTCACGTCCTTGGCGCTGATGGCGTCGCCGGCGTCATGCGTCACCAGGTCGATGCGCACTTGGTTATAAACGTTCGACCATTCCGGGTGGTGCCCCTCGCACTGCGCCGTCAGCGCCACCTTGGTCATAAAGGCGAACGCCGCCACAAAATCGTCGAACTTGAACTCGGCGTGCAACTTGCCCTCGCGCACGCTCCACCCCGCCAGCTTCTCTACGGCGCGCGTTACTTCGGCCTCGCTTAACGCTTCTATCTTCGCCATCTCCTGGCTCCTTTCCAGCCCAATTCATTTCCTCGTTCTGCCTCTGCGTTCTCCGCGCCCTCTGCAGTGAAGATTGGCGCGCAAGACGCATCGATGCTTCTATGATATGGTATTGCGCAGAGAGAGTCCGAAAGCATCCATCCATATGCCGCCCAGCCGGGAGAATGCCATGCCGCCCGCCCCACCCTCGTCCAGTCCCGCGCCCAAGCGCAGCCCCAATCGGGCGACGAGCCGCGTCCAGTTGCCCATGCCCGTCCTGGCAGGGCGCATGAGCCTCGAGGAAGCGCTCGCCCGCCGCCGCGCGCTGCGCAGCTTCGCCGCCGCGCCGCTCTCCCTCGCCGACTGCGCGCAACTGCTGTGGGCCGCCCAGGGCGTCACGCATCCGGAGGGCTACCGCACGACTCCCTCCGCCGGCGCGCTCTACCCGCTCGAGGTCTACCTCGTGGCCGGCGCAGTCACGGAGCTGCCCGCCGGCGTCTACCACTACCGCCCCCACGCCCACGAACTGCGCTGCGTGCTGGCGGGCGACCTCCGCGCCGCGCTTGCCGCGTCCACCCTGGGCCAAGCGGCCATCGCCGCCGCCCCCGCCGTGATCGTGCCGGCGGGCGTCTTCGACCGCACGCTCGTCAAGTACGGCGACCGCGGCATCCCCTCTGTGCAGATGGAAGCCGGCGCCGCCGCGCAGAACGTGGCCCTGCAGGCCGTGAGCCGCGGCCTGGGCAGCGTCTACATCGGCGCCTACGATGACGAAGCCGTCAAAGCGGCGCTGGGCCTGCCCGCAGACCACGAGCCGCTCTGCCTGCTGCCCGTCGGCTACCCCGCTCTGTTCTAGGCGCCCATTCATGCAGGGGGCCTGCACACCCCCTGTATAGATGGTCTACCTTCCAGGAAGTTTGAAGCTTCCTGGAAGGTAAATTTATATGGATTCTTATCGCCCGTTCTTCTTGCTTTTCTTGCTGTTGCTTTTCCTTTGCGTTCTTTGCGTCTTTGCGGTTTTCACTTTTACCGGCAGTCCAAACTTGGTATAATATCCCTCATGACCCAGCGCATCGTCGTCAAATTCGGAACAAGCGTACTCACCGGCGGCGCTCGCCAACTGGACCGCCCACGCCTCGTCGAGTTCGTGCGCCAGCTCTCGCACCTGCACAGCCTCGGCCATGACGTGATCGTGTGTACCTCCGGCGCGGTCGCCGCGGGGCGCGCCCACCTCGGCTTCCCCAGCCTGCCCTCCGCCATCGTCAACAAACAGCTCTTCGCCGCCGTGGGCCAAACGCGCCTCATGCTGCAATGGGAGAGTCTCTTCGACATCTACGGCGTGCGCGTCGGCCAAATCCTGCTCACACGCGCCGACACGGAAAACCGCCGCCGCTATCTCAACGCGCGCGACACCTTCTCCGCGCTGCTCGAACATCGCATCGTGCCCGTCGTCAACGAGAACGACGCCGTCGCCACCGAAGAGATCAAAGTCGGCGACAACGACAATCTCTCCGCCCTGGTCGCCACCCTCGTCAGCGCCGACCTGCTGCTGATCCTCACGGACCAGGCGGGCCTCTACACCGCCGACCCGCGCACCGACCCCCACGCCAAGTTGATCCGCGAAGTCCAGCACTTCGACGACCTGCAACACATCCACGTCGGCGACAGCTCCACCGGGCTGGGCGTAGGCGGCATGTCCACCAAGATCGCCGCCGCCAACACGGCGCGCCACGCCGGCATCGACGTCGTGATCGCCGCCGGCAGCGAGCCGAATGTCATTCTGCGCGTCGCCGACGGCGAAGCACTCGGCACCCGCTTCCCCGCCCTGGAATCGCATATCGAAAGCCGCAAACGCTGGATTCTGGCCGGCCCCAAGCCGTCCGGCTGTGTAACGGTGGACGCCGGCGCCGTGCGCGCGCTCTGCCGCCGCGGGCGCAGCCTGCTGCCCGCGGGCATCACCGGCGTGGAAGGGCTTTTCCTGCGCGGCGACACGGTGATTGTCGTCGACGCCGAACGCCGCGAGCTGGCGCGCGGCCTCAGCGCCTACAACAGCGACGACCTCGCCCGCATCGCCGGCTGCCAGTCACACGAAATCGAAGCGCGCCTCGGCTATACCTACGGCGACGAAGCCATCCACCGCAATAACCTCGTCCTGCTCACCGAGTAGCCGCGCCGCGCGCCCGCCGCCCACGCCACAGCGGCTCCACCACGCGCACCAGGATCGAGCCGCCCACCGCCATCACCAGCACATAGGCCGCCGTCAGCGGCGTCAGCCCGGCTGCCATGCCTGCGCCCGCGCCCAGGCCCGCGATCACAATCGAGAACTCGCCGCGCGGCGTCAGCGCCGCGCCCGCACGCAGCCGGCCCAGCGTACCCACGCCCAGCCGCCCAGCCGCGAACCAGCCGGTCGCCACCTTGGTCAGCGCCGTGATCAGCCCCAAAAGCAGCGCCAGGGGCAGCGCCGCCGCCAGCGCGCCGGCATTCGTTTGTAGGCCAAAAAAGAGGAAAAAGGTCGCCGCAAAGAGATCGCGCAGTGG
>JBBSBO010000044.1:0-9845 GCA_038251215.1 Caldilineales bacterium | reverse complement strand
GGAGGGCTAGGAGGCTATTCCGGCACAGCAGAGAAGGCAGGCACGGGTCTTGCATCCGCCGCGTCTTGAGTGGTCGCGACGCCGTTCTCGCGGATGTCCTGTATAAGCCATTCCATTTCCTTGATCTCGCGGCGTTGCGCCTCGATAATGCCGTCGGCCAGTTCGCGCACGCGCGGGTCTTCAATCCTGCCGCGCTCGCTAGTCAGAATAGCGATGGAGTGATGCGGGATCATGCCTTCCATATAGTCCACGTCGCTGACCGTAATCTGGCTGCGTACCAGCCATAGGCCGGCAATGAAGAGCAGGGCTGCAAAAGCAAAGATGCCGAGATTAATCTTGCGGTTCTTGTACATGCCCCACATATAGGCCAGCATTATCGTCATCATGGCGGCGCCCATGATCAGCGTCATGAAGAAACGCGTCTCGCTGAACCAGGCATGGTCTAGAATCTGGTAGGAGTTCAAGTACATAAAGAGAAACATGACGACCATGGACGTGGCGATCATGGCGAAGAACTTCACGTAGCTGCTGGACTTGCTTTGATCCATATCCATAAGTTGCCCCTTTCGATTCTCGTGTAGAGTTCGAGCATAAGCATAAAAGAGTGTGACGGCGTATTCTCTAGTCCACTGCACCTTCAGCACGTCCATCATTGGGTCTAAAAGGCAACCTGCCGTCAAATGATGGTATAATACGGTGGCGCGCTCCAGGTTGGAGCCGCCGCCGTTGCGCTTTACCAACCGATTCCATCTACGCGGTGTGCTGTGTAGTCACGGTGCGCCCAGCCCATCAAGGAGTCAATCATGTCACAGACCGCCGTGCAGGGCGTGGAGATCACCGGCCCCACCTCGCCCGCCGTCGAGGAAGTGCTCACCGCCGACGCGCTGGCCTTCTTGGCCGATTTGCAGCGGCGTTTCAACCCGCGCCGCCAGGAACTGTTGGCGCGCCGCGCCGAGCGCCAGGCGCGCCTCAACGCTGGCGAAATCCCCGGCTTCCTGCCGGAGACCGCCGCCATTCGCCAAGGCGAGTGGCAGGTGGCGTCCACGCCCGCCGACCTCAACGACCGCCGCGTCGAGATCACCGGGCCGACCGAGCGCAAGATGATGATCAACGCCCTCAACTCCGGCGCCAAGATCTTTATGGGCGATTTCGAGGACGCGCTCTCACCCACCTGGCAGAACGTGATCGACGGGCAGATCAACTGCAGCGACGCCATCCGCCGCACGATTGAGTTCAACAACCCGGACGGCCGTGTCTACAAGCTCAACGACCGGCCCGCCACGCTGATGGTGCGCCCGCGCGGCTGGCATTTGGTGGAAAAGCATGTGCTGGTGGACGGCGAGCCGATCTCCGCCAGTCTTTTCGACTTCGGACTGTATCTCTTCCGCAACGGCAAGGAACTGCTGGCACGCGGCAGCGGCCCCTACTTCTACCTGCCCAAGCTGGAAAGCCACCTGGAAGCGCGACTGTGGAACGACGTCTTCAACCACGCGCAGGACGCAACGGGCATCCCGCGCGGCTCCATCCGCGCCACGGTGTTGATCGAGACCATCCTGGGCGCGCTGGAGATGGAGGAAATCCTCTACGAGCTGCGCGAACACTCGGCGGGGCTGAATGCCGGGCGCTGGGACTACATCTTCAGCGCCATCAAGAAGTTCGCCCTGCGCGCCGACATGGTGCTGCCCGACCGCAGCCAGGTGACCATGACCGTGCCCTTTATGCGCGCCTACACCGAGCTGCTCGTGCGCACCTGCCACAAGCGCGGCGCACACGCCATCGGCGGCATGGCGGCCTTCATCCCCAACCGCCGCGACCCCGAAGTCACCGAGAACGCGCTGGCGAAGGTGCGCGAGGACAAGCAGCGCGAGTCGCGCGACGGCTGTGACGGCACCTGGGTGGCGCACCCGGACCTCGTGCCGCCCGTGTTGGAGATCTTCGACGCCGCGCTGGGCGACCGGCCCAACCAGAAAGACAAGATGCGCGAGGACGTGCATGTGACGGACGCCGAGATCACCGCCATCGGCGTGCCCGGCGGTACAATCACGGAGACGGGCCTGCGCAACAACATTAATGTCGGCATCCAGTATCTCAACGCCTGGCTGATGGGCAACGGCGCCGCCGCCATCTACAACTTGATGGAAGACACCGCCACGGCGGAGATTTCGCGCTCGCAGATCTGGCAGTGGATTCATCACGCGGCCAAGCTGGACGACGGCCGCGCCGTCACCGCCGAGCTGTACACGCAGCTGCGCGACGAAGAACTCGCCGCCCTGGGCGGGCGCGGCAAGTGGCGCCTGGGCGAGGCCGCCGACCTGGTCGATCAACTCTCCCTGTCCGACGAGTTCGTCGAGTTCCTGACCTTCCTGGCGTACGATCTGCTAGAGTAAATACACAGCAAACCGCAAAGGCGCGAAGGGCGCGAAGAACAGCAAACAGTAAGAACCGCAGAGGTAGGTTTTTCTTTTCCTTGCTGTTGTTTTTCTTTGCGTCCTTTGCGTCTTTGCGGTAAGTTTTGATCCTATGCAGCCCAAACGCACCACGGCCTGGCAATCGAATCTGCAACAACATGCCGTCATCGTCGGCGGCTTTGTGGCTACGTTGTGGCTGCTGGAGGCGTTCGACCAGTTGCTGGGGCATGGCGGCCTCGACGCCTACGGCATCCGCCCGCGCACGCTCAGCGGCCTGCTGCATATTCCACTGGCGCCCTTTCTCCACGCCGGCTTCCCGCACCTGATCGCCAATACCATGCCGCTGATCGTCCTCTGCTGGCTGACGCTGCTGCGCGGCGTGCGCGACTTCGTCGTGGTCACGCTCACGGCGACGCTGGTCAGCGGGCTGGGCATCTGGCTTTTCGGCGCGTCCAACTCGATCCACATCGGCGCCAGCGGCCTCATCTTCGGCTATTTCGGCTACCTGGTGGCACGCGCCTATTTCGAGCGCAGCTTGGCGGCGCTGGCGTTGGCGGCGGTGGCGCTGATCCTCTACGGCGGCATCCTCACCGGCACGCTGCCAACCCGGGCGGATATCTCGTGGCTGGGCCATCTCTTCGGCTTTTTCGGCGGCATCCTCGCCGCCTATTGGCTTGCCGGCGGGCGGCGGTCATCGCACACGTCATCGCGTGGGTCGCCCCCAAATAGATTGACACCTCCGGCCTGACATGCCATACTCCTGGTAGTTGGGCGGTTGGCTCCGCCCATCGCTCCACCATCGTTTCGCCGTACCTTCGGCGCCGTACCTTCGCCGTCGCTTCAAACGCCATTCGCTTGGGAGGTCCCTATGCAATCCGACCGTCAGACCGCCTGGCAGCCGCTGCCGCGTGAAGAAGTCATCAAAGCACTGGAACGCAAAAACCCGCGGCGTGTCCCGCTCATCTATACCAAGTGGTGGGGCGAAGGGCTGCGCGAGTTGCACGGCGAGAGCCTGGACCGCTTCGACCCCTACCCGCAGGACGCGACCATCCTCTTGATCGAGCCGCTCATCTTCGAGAACATGGGGCTGTCCTGGCCTATCGTCGCCGAGGGCGCACACGACGCCCGTGTCGCCCTGGATGACTGGGACAAGCTCGACGAGTTCCTCGACAAGCTGCCCGACCCCGAAAACGACCCGCAGATCGACGCCATCGTCGAGCAAGCCGCGCAGGTGCGCGCCCGCGGCCAATACCTCATGTTCGGCTGGTGGCGCCTCTTCTTCGAGCGGCCCTGGGCCATCCGCGGCATGGAGAACCTGCTCATGGACTACCACCTCTATCCCGAGCAGATCCATCGCCTGCACAATTCTCTGTGCGATCTCTATCTGGCCTATTTGCAGCGCGCCGTGCGCGAGATCAAGCCCGACGCCTTCTGGACGAGCGACGACCTGGGCCATCAGAAGCAACTCTTCATGCGCCCGGACACCTTCCGCACGCTGCTCAAGCCCTACTACCTGCGCATCGGCGCCTTCCTGGACGCGCACGATCTGCACTGGTGGCTGCACTCCTGCGGCAACAATACCGCCATTTTAGACGACCTGATCGAGGCGGGCGTCGACGTCTTCCACCCCGTGCAAAAGGGGACAATGGACTACGCCGCGGTGGCGCGTGACTACGGCGACCGCATCACCTTCCTCGCCGGCTTCGACGTGCAGCACATGCTGCCGGAGGGCACGCCCGAGCAGGTACGCGCCGAGGTGCGCCACATCATCGACACCTTCGACCGGCCCGACGGCGGCCTCTGCTTAGCTGCGGGCAACGGTATCCTGCCCGGCACGCCGCTGGAGAACATCGACGCCTTCTTGGATGAAGCGCTACGCTACGGCGAGGCGCATCGCCGCAAGATGGCGCAGCAGCCGACCTGATCGGTCCGGTTTAAACAATCTAGTTAAGGGAGTATTGCAGTTATGGCAACTTGGATCAAATTTACACTGATCGGCGTGGCCGCGGTCGGCGCGGGCGCGGCCCTGGCCCTGTGGATCGCCGCCGCGCGTTGGAATCAACGCAGCACGCAGGCGGTGGACAGCCTCTTGCAGGCGATCCCCGCGCCGGGCGCGGCGACCACGGTCGACTTCGCCGAGCTGGACGCGTTGCCGCCGCCGGTGGCGCGCTATTTCCGCTACGCGCTGACGGACGGGCAGCCGCTAATCCGCTCGGCGCGCCTCACCTCCGCCGGCGAATTTAACAGCAGCCAGGGCGAGGAGAACTGGGCGCCCTTCCAGGCGACGCAGGTCTTCTCGGCACAGCCGCCCGGCTTTGTGTGGGATGCCGCCATCCGCATGGCCCCGCTGATGGACGTACGCGTGCGCGACGGCTACGCGGCCGGGCAAGGCTCCATGATGGGCAAAGTGGCGGGCATCGTGCCGGTCGTCGACTTGAGCGGCGCGCCGGAACTCAACGCTGGGGCGTTGCTGCGCTATCTGGCCGAAGCGGTGTGGCTGCCCACCGCCCTGCTGCCCAGCATGGGCGTAGTGTGGACGCCGCTCGACGACCGCTCCGCCCTGGCGACGCTGGCGGACGCGGGCACGACCGTATCGCTGGAGTTCCACTTCGCCGAGGACGGCAGCGTGGCGCGCGTCTACACGCCCGCACGCCCGCGCGAGGTCAACGGCGCCTATGAGCCGGCTGCCTGGGGAGGAACCTTTTGGGGCTACGAAACGCGTGACGGCATGCAGATCCCGACCCAGGGCGCGGTAGAGTGGCAGCTGCCGGACAAGACGCTGCCCTACTGGCGCGGGCGCATCACGGACGCGGCATACGACTTCGCCCCCTAATGGGCGCGGGTATGGAGAAAGGCGCGGTACGCCAATGGCTCGCTACGCAGCATTCTTGCGCGGCATCAACGTGGGCGGGCATAAGCCCATCAAGATGGCGGAGTTGACCGATATTCTGACCGGCTTGGGCTTGGAGAATGTCAAGACCTACATCCAAAGCGGCAACTTTGTCTTCGACGCCGACGCAGCGTCCGCCACAGCGCAGAAAATCGAGGAGGGGCTGTTGCAGGCGCTGGGCTATGCCGTCAACGTGATGCTGCGCTCGGAGCAGGAGATGCAGGCCATCATCGCACGCGACCCGTTCGCCGGCCTCGAGCTGGGCGACGACGCCAAGCCTTATGTCACCCTGCTCTACGCGCCGGTGGGGCGCGAGCTGACGCTGCCCTGGTTCTCGCCCAACCGCGATGTCGAGGTGTTCGCCGCCACGCCGGGCGAGTTATTCAGCCTCAGCCACCCCTATCGTGGGCGTTTCGGCTTCCCCAACGCTTTTATCGAGAAGGAGCTGGACGTCATCGCCACCACGCGCAACTGGAACACGATGCGCAAAGTCGCCGCCCTGGCGGCTGCATTGACGTTGACAACCGGCTAAGCGTTACCGCGCCTCACAGAGAAAGGATCGTTGGCGCCCGTGCTCTCATCCCAGGAATGGCTTCTTCTTGCGATTATTGGCGTAGTATTGGTTATCATCATTTTCGACCTGTTGCGTGCGGACCTGACCGCGATCTTGGTACTGGCAATCTTGCCGCTTACTGGGATCATCACGGTTCAAGAGGCCTTTTCCGGCTTCAGCCGTTCGGTCGTCATCACCATTATTGGCCTCTTCATCATCACGCAGGCGCTGGAAGATACAGGCATTGTGCAGTGGATCGCAGACCGCATGCGCACAATGGGCGCCGGCTCAGAGACTCGCCTGATCGCGCTCTTCATGGCCACGGGCGCGGGCATGTCACTGGTGATGAACAATGTGGCCGCCGGCGCCGTGCTGCTCCCCGCAACCGTGCAGGTGGGGCGCGAGTCCAACGTGCCGCCCTCCAAGCTCCTCATCCCCCTGTCCTTCGGCACACTGGTCGGAGGCATGGCAACCTATTTCACTACGGCCAACATCATCCTGAGCAGTATCCTGCGCGACCAAGGCCAGCCGGCCCTGGGCATGCGCGACTTTCTGCCCACAGGCGGCCTGATTGTGGCGGCGGGACTGGCTTTCATGCTGCTGATCGGCCGCCGCCTGTTACCCAACCGGGAATCCGTGGGCCACAACGCCAGCCCCTACCTTCTCTCGCGTCGGTTCAGAAAGATGTACCAACTCGACGAGCAACTCTGGGAGGTGTGCGTCTGCCCAGGCTCCTCCTTGGTTGGCGTTTCCCTGGCCGACAGTAAGATCGGCGAGGAACTTGGCTTGACGGTTGTCGCGATTTGGCGCGGCCACATGGCCATTCTCAATCCGCTCCCGGAAGAAGTCATCCAGGTCGACGATTACCTGGTGGTATTGGGATGGGAAGAGAGCGTGAGCAAAATGGCGGCATGGGGCATGCAAATCGGCCGGCCCAATTCGCACGGCAGCCGCGACCAGAACTACTTCGTCGACTTAGCCGAGGTGGTCATCCCGCCACGCTCCGGCGTTCTGGGCAGGTCCCTGGCCGAAATTAACTTCCGCAGCAAATACCGCCTCACAGCGGTCGCACTTTGGCGCGAGGGTCTTAGCTTTCGCAACGACGTCGGAGCTATTTCATTGGAGCCAGGCGATGCCCTGCTCATGGCAGGAACCCCAGAGCACATCGCCGCATTAACCCATGAGCGAGATTTTCTGGTCCTGGAAAGCACCCACACGGCGCGGCCGCCCCTGCCGAAGAAAGCCGGTTGGGCGTTGGGGATCACCTTCGTGGTTCTGCTAGCTTCGATCGTCGAGGTGGTTCCCACTGCCGAGGCCATGATGATGGGCGTGGCCGCGATGGCCCTGACCGGCTGCATCAATCTGGATGACGCCTATCGAGGCATAAGCTGGCGCGTCATCTTCCTGATCGCCGGCATGCTGCCCCTGAGCATCGCCATGGTCAACAGCGGCCTGGCAGCGCAAATCGGCCGCGCCATCGTCACGACAATTGCCCCGTATGGCGCGCTCGCCTTGATCGGCGGGCTGTTCCTATTGACCATGCTGGTCACTCAGGTGATCGGCGGTCAGGTGGCCGCCCTACTGATTGGTCCCATTGCCGTGACCGCCGCTCTGCAGAGCGGCGTAGATGCCCAGCCGGTGGCGGTCGCGGTTGCTATAGCCTGCTCAGCCGCCTTTCTCACTCCCATCGCCCACCCGGTCAACGTGCTCATGATGGGGCCGGGCGGCTATAAGCCAAAGGATTTCCTGACTGTCGGTGCAGGCATGGCGCTGGTGACCTTCATCACGCTGCTGGCTGGCATGGAGCTCTTCTGGCAACTCTAGGTGAACGACGGCATGCATCTCGGAACACTTTGTCATGCTGAACGCAGCGCAGCATGTCACTACCTTGTGGACAGTCCCTCGTCGGCGTCGCGGCCGTCACACACGCCCGTCGCCGCCCTCAGCCGCCCCCATGCCCTCTTAGCAAGGAGGCTCGCCATGACCGCCATGCCGCCGCTCATCACGCCGCGCCTGGTCATTCGGCCCTTTGTGCTGGACGATCTGGAGGACTATATCCGCCTGCAAGCCGCGGATGCGCTGGCCGCGCTGCTGCCCGGCGCGGGGGAAATGTCGCGCGCGCAATGCGAGGCCTGGCTGCGCTGGGCGGCGGCGAACTACGTGCAACTCGCCGAGCTGCGCCAGCCGCCCTACGGCGACCGCGCCGTCACGCTGCGCGCCGGCGGCGAGTTGATCGGGGCCTGCGGCCTGGTCCCTTGCCTGGGGCCGTTCGAGCAGATCCCGGCCATAGCCGGCGGCCCGGTCGCGACGCCGTCCACAACCACCACCGCGGAGATGGGGTTGTTCTACCTCATCGCGCCGGAACACCAGCGGCGCGGCTATGCGCGCGAAGCGGCGCACGCCTTGATCGACTATGCCTTTGGCGAGTTGCGCGTGCGACGCATCATCGCCACCACGACGGTTGACAACGCAGCCTCCATCGCCGTGATGGCGCGACTGAACATGGACATCGGGCACAACCCGTTCCCCGACCCGCCCTGGCTGCAAGTGGTAGGCGTGCGCACCAACCCCGCCGCCGTGTAAGACTACCCTAAACACAAAGGAGCCGGTCCCATTGTCTGGAGCCGGCTCCTTTTCTTCGATTATGGGCCGTCTTGCGGCCTGGTCGCTCAAAACTGACCGGCGGGCCGGTGGTGAACCTGAAGGCCGGCGCTGCGTTGACGCCCGTGCCAACGCACCTGGGCTGCTCGCCCCATGCGCGTCCACAAGCCCGGCTGCCCGGCGCAGAGCGACTTCACAAGGCGGTCATGCTCCGCCTGGCGTATAAACTCGGCCTGGCGCATTTGTGCAATCCGTAGGTATTCGGCGTATCCGTAGTCCATCAGTCCCCCTTCACACGGTTTTGCCCCGTGTTGTTAACAAAATTCCCCGTTGATGCCGGCTAAACCGGCGTCGGCGGCTTTCGCCTCCGCCTCGGCACGCCGCGTGGCGTGCTTGCCCTGCGCTGCCTGCGACCAGCGGCGCACCATCGCGCCCAGGCCGAACCGATCCGCTTCGTTGCGTGGCGCCCGGCTAACGCTTTGCAGCAAGCGCCGGGCCTCGGCTTCGCGCAGCATCTCCGCTTGCCGCGCCTTCATGACCTCCCAGGTTGCCAGTTCCCCGAACATGGCCGCCCCCCTTCCTTGCCGCTTGTACACCGCTTGCGCACTACACGATAGCAGTGTATATTATGTGTACCTGTGTGAGTCGCACAGGCGCGTACAAATATATCACACAAGAAATCGCTTGTCAAGATCAAATTGTGTATTTTTGTAATTCTCTTTATTGATTTGTGTAATTCATCGTGTAGGCATTGAGTCTTTATGGACGAACTCATACCGCCTGATTGTGCAAGAAGCCTGATCGTCGCCCTGCGCGAGCGCGCGCCGGCGTCAATGCCCGACGCGGAGGTGATTGTACTCGAGGAAAAAGGCGAGGCGCTGGCCGCCGCCTTGACCGCATGGGGCGCCTCGCCCGCGCTGATTGCTGCAGGTCTCCTACACGGTTTCGTGCAGCAAAACGCACTTCCCCTCGCGCACATCGCCGCCGCCTGCGGCCCGCGGCCCGCCGAGCTGCTCGACGCTTATACACACACATTGTGTAAAAACACAGACGCCTCCGGGCGCGGCAAGCCGCGCGCGCGACGTCGCGTGCTGCACTTCGCCGCCGCCTACGCCGACCCCGAACTGGCCTTTCTCGCCGTCGCCGTCCTCTGGGAGCGCTTTCATGCCGCGTGCGGGGGCCATGCGGGCCATCCGCATCTGTTTATCGACGAAGCGCGCACGCTGCTCAGCCCCTTCCTGGGCATGTTGGGCATGCACGCGCTCAAGCAAGAGACGGACCTGTGGCTGTGGCGCAGCCAGGAGCCGGGCGCAGCCGCCGTCGAGAGCCTGCAAGATCGTGCGTTTGAGGCGCTTGCCGCGACGCTGGCCCCGCACTTCCCCGCTGCCGCCCT
>JBBSBO010000043.1:0-9890 GCA_038251215.1 Caldilineales bacterium | reverse complement strand
CCGGCGTGCCCCTAATCGCCCGAACCCAGTCGGGGGCCCGCGGACTGGTGGGGCGGCGCCGCCAATGGGCACAGGTGTTGGAGCAAGCGCGCAGCCCGGGCGAGCGCGCCAAGTCCCGGCGCATACCCACGCTGGAAAGCCAACTGGAGCAGCTGATGGCGGAGGAGTATCGCCTACGCGTGGCGATTGACCAGAGCCGGGAGTAGAATAGAACGCGGATGACGCGGGTTATGCGGATTTTCGCGGATAACAGCTAGATCATCGTCCAGGAAGCGGGCTGCTTCCTGGACGATTTTTCGTGTGGGATTAGGTCAAGCGGCGGGGGACTTTTCGCCGGCGGACTGGGCGGCCGTCTTCGCCTTCTCCTCTGCGATGAGCAGGCGGCGCAGCACTTTGCCTACCTGTGTCTTGGGCAGCTCCTTGCGGAATTCCACGGCGGTGGGCACTTTGTAGGGGGCCAAGTTCTTCTTGCAGAAGGCGCGGATCTCGTCCTCGGTGGCGGTTTGGCCCGGCTTCAGTACGACATAGGCCTTGACGGTTTCACCGCGCTTGGGGTGCGGCACGCCCGCCACCGCCGCCTCCATCACCTTGTCATACATGAACAGCACTTCTTCCACCTCGCGCGGCACGATGTTATAGCCGCTGGCGACAATCAAGTCCTTCTTGCGGTCCACGATGTAGAAATAGCCGTCCTCGTCCATGCGCGCGATGTCGCCGGAGTGCAGACCGCCGCTCTTATCGATGGCGGCAGCGGTGTCGCGCTCGGCGTTCCAATAGCCTTTCATCACCTGCGGGCCGTAGATTACCAGCTCGCCCTCCTCGCCTACGGGCAACTCGGTAAAATTGCCCTCGGCGTCGGGTTCCAAAGAGACAATGATGGCGCGCGTGTTGGGGACGGGCAGGCCGATGGAGCCGATCCTGCGCGCGCCAAAGATGGGGTTGCCGCACGCCAGCGGCGACGACTCGCTCAGCCCATAGCCTTCGACCAATTGGCCGCCGGTGATCTTCTCGAACTGGTTGGCGACCCCAACCGGCAGAGAGGAGCCGCCGCTCACACAGGCCTTGACCGAGTGCAAGTCATAGTCGTCGACCTTGGGGTGATTGTTGATCGAGGCGTACATCGCCGGCACGGCCGGGTAGATGCTGATCCGCTCGTGGTAAATTGTTTCCAGAATGTGATTGACATCGCGCGGGTCCGGGACCAACACCAGTTCGGCCGCGTTGACATGGCCGAACAGCGTACCTACGGTCATGCCGTAGACGTGGAAAGAGGGCAGCGCGCCCAGCACCTTCTCCTTGCCGTAGGTAGCTTTGGTAAACCACGCCTTGCACTGGTAGGTGTTGGCAACGACGTTGCGCTGCGTCAGCATGGCGGCGCGCGGTATGCCGGTCGTGCCGCCGGTGTACTGGAAGAGGATCACATCTTCAGGGTCATAGTTGATGTCGGGCGGCTGCGGCGGGTATTGCTTGAGCAGCTCGCTAAAGCGGTAGATGTCGGGCGCGTCGGGCAGCTTGGCGACCAAGCCCTTGGCGCGCAATTGGCGGGCGACCAGGGGCCGGTAATACCAGGGCAAGGTATCTTGCACATCGGCGATGATGGCGAACTCGACCGCCGTATGCTCACGGATCTCGGCCAGTCGCTTGTAGAGGCCGCTCAACAGGATGACGACGCGTGCGCCGGAGTCGGCCAGTTGATGCTGCAACTCGCGCGGCGTGTAGGTCGGGTTGGTGTTGACGATCACGCTGCCCGCCTTGAGCGCGCCATAAAAAGCGATCACCTGCTGCAGCATGTTGGGCAGCACGATCGCCACGCGGTCGCCCTTGCGCACGCCCAGGCCATGCAGCGCGGCGGCGAAGCGGTCACTGGCCTCGTCCAACTGACGGAAGGTCATGCTCGACTGCATCACCAGGCCGAAGGGCAAATACTTGATCACCATGCGCACAGCCATATTGTCGGGGACGCGCGCCGCGGCGTCGCCCAGCACCTGGTGTAGAGGCATGTCCGGAATGTCAATGACCGCCGGCGTCTCGGGTTCATAGAATTTAAGCCAGGGCGCTTCGGTGGGCATAGACTCTCCTTGTGGCGGCTGCCGCAGATAGGACGGACTTTGCAGATTCAGCGAATGTGACGCAAGACAAATAGCCGGGCGGACGCTCCCCCGGAGGAACGATGAGCCAGGTCGTGCGTTGGGTTATGCGCATTATATCACAGCGCGCCCCTGCCAAAGCCTTGCTTTTTGACATCCGCGCAGCGCCATCATATACTCACGCAAGACTGAGGCGGACAACCTTTACCCTAACCCAAACGAGACAAGCAACGAGGCAAGCATGGCGCGCGTCAAGTGGATCGAAGGCAATACCTTTATGGGCGTGGACGACAAGGGCAGCGCCGCGCTGATGAGCAGCGGCGAAGGGCCGGGCGTCAGCCCCATGCAGATGCTGCTCTTGGGGCTGGGCGGCTGTTCGATGGTCGACATCCTGCTGATCTTGCAGAAGCAGCGCCAGCGCATCGTTGACTTGGAGGTGGAGGTGCGCGGCGTGCGCGGCCAAGAGCTGCCGCGGCCGTGGGAGACCATCGACCTGCACTTCATCGTTGTGGGCGAGGAGCTGGACGACGCCAAAGTCGCCCGCGCCATCAGCCTCAGCCTGGAGAAGTATTGCGGCGTGCATGGCACGCTGGCGGGCGTCGCCCACATTCGCCATGACTACGAGATCCGCGCAGTCGCCGGCGGGCCTGTGGCGGCAGGCTAGGCGCATGTTTAAGCGCCTGCGCCGCTGGGCGGGGCTGACCGCCGAGCCGCCCACGCTCCCGCTTGCCGAGCGTGCGTCCGCGCCCGCCTTCCCGCAGCCCGTGGACGTGACGGACGCCGACTTCGCCGCCGTCGTCTTGCAGGCGGAGAAGCCGGTCGTCGTGGACTTTTGGGCGGACTGGTGCCAACCATGTACGATTGTCTCGGCGCACATGGGCTTTCTGCTCGAAGAGTTCGGTGCTGCGCTGCTGGTCGCCGCGCTGGATGTGGACGAGAACCCGGCGACGGCGGAGCGCTACCAGGTGATGGGCCTGCCCACGCTGATCTTCTTCCACCGCGGCGCCGAGGTCGGTCGCCAGGTGGGCGTGCTGGAATACGAGGAGTTGCGCCGCAAAGTGCAGGACTTGATAGAAACAGGACGCTGATCCACACGGAAACTCTGGATGAACACAGATAAAGATCATCTGTGCCAATCGATCCAAATCAGTCTCATCCGTGTCCAAATTTGAACTGATAAAAGAACTGATAAAATCGGAGCGAAGCGCCATGCGAATGTCGAAATTGTTCTTCCAGACCCTGCGCGAAGTGCCGGTGGACGCCGAGATCGCCAGCCACCAGTTGATGCTGCGCGCCGGCCTCGTCCTCCCCATCGCCGCCGGCATCTTTGACTATCTGCCGCTGGGACAGCGCGTCAAGGCCAAGATCGAAGAGATCATGCGCGCCGAAATGAACGCCATCGAAGGGCAAGAGGTCACCCTGCCCGTGGTACACCCTGCCGAGTTGTGGCAGCAGACCGGGCGCTGGCAGGCCATCGGCGACGACATGGCGCGCCTCAAGGACCGCCACAACCGCGACTACTGCCTGGCGATGACGCACGAAGAGATCATGACCGACCTGGCGCGCGCCGTCGTCAGCAGCTATCGCCAGCTGCCCTTTATGCTCTACCAGATCCAGACCAAGTTCCGCGACGAACCGCGCCCGCGCGGCGGCATGATCCGCGTGCGCGAGTTCACCATGAAGGACGCCTATTCCTTCGACCGCGACTTCGCCGGGCTGGACGCCTTCTACCCGCGCATCTACCAGGCCTACTTCAACATCTTCCGCCGCTGCGGGCTGGAGGTGATCGCGGTGGAGAGCGACACGGGCATGATGGGCGGCACCATGGCGCACGAGTTCATGGCGCTGACCGAGGTGGGCGAAGATACCCTGCTGCTGTGCGACGCCTGCGGCTACAGCGCCAACCGGCAGATCGCCGAGTTCCGCAAGCCGCAGCCGGAAGCCGCCGCACCGCGCCCGCGCGAGGAGGTCCACACGCCTGCGGTCAACACCATTGCCGCGCTCTCGGCCTTCCTGGGCATCCCCGAAGCGGAGACAGCTAAGGCCGTCTTCCTCATGGCGGAGGTGCAGGACGAGGAGAGCGGCAAGCCGCGCGAGCAGTTTGTCTTCGCCGTGGTGCGCGGCGACATGGAGTTGAACGAAACCAAGCTGACCAACGCCCTTAAGGCGCGGCGACTGCGCCCGGCGACTGTGCCGGAAATCCAGGCCATCGGCGCCGAGGCGGGCTTCGGCTCGCCCATCGGCATCGACCGATCCCGCGTCGTCCTGGTGGTCGACGACCTGATCGCCGTCAGCCCCAACCTGGTGGCGGGGGCTAACAAACCGGACTATCACTTCCGCAACGTCAACTATGGGCGCGACTACACGGCGGACATCGTCACCGACATTGTGGCGGCGGGCGAAGGCCATGCCTGCCCGCACTGCGGCGGCGCGCTGCGCGCCGTGCGCGGCGTGGAGGTGGGCAACATTTTCAAGCTGGGCACAAAGTACAGCGCAGCCATGGGCGCCACCTATTATGACGAGGAAGGCGCCGCTAAGCCGATTGTGATGGGATCCTACGGCATCGGCACGGGCCGGCTGATCGCCAGCGCGATCGAACGCCACCACGACGACATGGGCATCCAGGGGCCTATCACGATTGCGCCCTACACCGTGCTGCTCGTCAGCCTGGCTACCGAGCGCACGCCGGAGGTGACGCAGGTCGCCGATCGGCTTTATGTCGAGTTGACGCAGGCCGGCGTGGAGGTGCTCTACGACGACCGCAACGAGCGCGCCGGCGTCAAGTTTAACGACGCCGACCTGCTGGGCATCCCCATTCGCCTGACGCTGGGCGCCAAGGGGCTGGCTGCGGGCGTGGCGGAGGTGAAGCTGCGCCGCAACGGCGAAACGGGCGAACTGCCGCTGACCAGCCTGGCGCGCGACGTACAGGCCATGATCGACGCCGAGATCGACCGCATCCTGGTGACGGTGACGAACGAGACGCTAGCGTCGTCAGACACTTCAGAGACGTCGAGCTAAGCGTGGAGCAACCGGACTTCCCATACTACAATACCGTCGACCAGATCTACCATGCCGAATGGTCGACGGCCAAGTTGGCGCGTCTGGAACTGCTGCGCGAGTCGATCCAGGCGCTGTGGCCCCAAGGCCACCCCACGCGGCTGATCCATGTGGCGGGCACGGGCGGCAAAGGCTCCACCTGCCGCTTCCTGGAGGTCGGCTTCGGCTGCGTGGACAAGGCCGGCTCGTTCATGAGTCCGCACCTGTTCGACTATCGCGAGCGCTTCAGCATCGGCGCCGAGTTCGCCGCCCGCGCCGACATCAACGAGCTGTGGCGCACGCGTATCCAGCCCTTCTGCGTGCAGCGCGCCGCGCGCGGCAACTTCTACGTACACACCTTCCACGAGGTCTCGATCCTGCTTGCCCTGGCCCTCTTCGAGCGGCATGAGGTGGAATGGGCCGCCATGGAGACCGGCGTAGGCGGGCGCTATGACCAGACTCGCGCCCTGGATGTGGTCGCCACGGCGCTGACCAACGTCGGCAGCGACCACGCCCACATCTTGGGCCGCGAGCAGTGGCAGCGCGCCCTGGACAAGGCGGGCATCGCCCGCCCCGGCGTGCCCTTCTTCACCAGCGAAACCGACCCCGAGACGCTCGCCATCATCGCGTCCGTGTGTGCAGATGCCGGCGCGCCCCTCACCGTAATCGGCGAGGCGCAGGTGCAGCGGCTGGAGCAACAGCTCAGCGGCGTGGACGCGCTGCCGCCGGCGGAGGACGCGCTGCTGGGCGCACGCTATCAGAAGTGGAACGCGGCGCTGAGCATGGCGATCGTGCAGCACTTCCAGCCGCAGCTCGACCAGGGCCGCCTGCTGCACGAGTTGGCCCATGCAAAGCTGCCGGGCCGCTTCTGGCGCGTGGAGGAGGGCGTCTATGCCGACATCGCCCACAACGTGGAGAAGATGCGCGCGCTGGCGGGCGAGGTGGAGGCGCGCTTCGGCGACCGCGGCAAGATCCTGATCATCGGCGTCTCCGGCAAACGCGCCCCGGCGGAAATCTTCAGCTCGCTGGCGCGCGTGGCTAAGGCGATCATCGTCACCGGCTCGTCGTACAAAGGCCAAGATCCCGCCGCCATCCGCGATGAACTGAACGCGCTGACGGGCGAGACGCCAGTGATGGTGATCTACGAACCGCGCCAGGCCTTGCAGGTCGCCAAGAGCATGCGCAGCGGCGACGACGTGATCCTGCTCACCGGCTCCACCTACATGATCGAGCAGGTGCTCAATGCGGACCCGTATCTGCGCACGCTCAGCGCCACGTTCGGCTGGCGTATGCACACTGACACTGAGGCCACGGGCACGATCAGCCTAACGCTGCCCAAGCCGCCGTCGCCCTACCGCTAAACGCTGTGTTTGTTGCAGCCCACTTGTCAATGAGGTGATCCGCGTGCAGGAATTTGAACTGTTCGACCCAGAGGAAATCCCGCCGGACCACCGCAGCGGCTTCATCGCTGTGATCGGGCGGCCCAACGTGGGCAAGTCTACGCTGCTCAACCGGCTGCTCGGCCAAAAGATCGCCATCACCAGCCCCAAGCCGCAGACCACGCGCGATCAGTTGCTCGGCATCTTGACACGCGACGACGCCCAGCTGCTCTTCCTGGATACGCCGGGCATCCACGAGCCGAAGCATAAGCTAGGCCAATACATGGTGACGGTGGCGGAAGAGACGATCGCCGACGCCGATGTGGCGCTATGGCTGGTGGACGTGAACACGCCGCCCACGCAAGAAGATCGCCATATCGCAGACCTACTGCGCAGCATGGCGCAGCGGCGCAAGCTGCCGGGCCAACTCGTGCTGGGCATGAACAAGGCGGACACAGTGCATCTGGGCGAGGAGGCGCTGGCCGCGCGCCGCGCCGAGTACGTGGCGCTGCTCGATTGGCTGGAGGCCGGCTGCCGCACGATTGTCTTCAGCGGGCTGCGCGGCACGGGCATGGAAGAACTGCTGGCGCTGCTGCGCGAGCTGCTGCCCGAAGGCCCGCGCTACTATCCGGCGGAGCAGGTGACGGACATCCAGACGCGCTTCATCGTCGCCGAGTTGATCCGCGAGAAGGCGCTGCTGCTGCTGGAGCAGGAAGTGCCGCACAGCCTGGCGGTGATGGTGGACGAGTTCACGCCGCGCAGCGAGGAATTGACCTACATCTCGGCCGTGGTCTACGTGGAGCGGCAGAGCCAAAAGGGCATCGTGCTGGGGCAGGGCGGGCGCATGATCAAGAAGATCGGCCAAGCCGCGCGCCCGGAGATCGAAGAGCTGGTGGGCACGCGCGTCTACCTGGAGCTGTGGGTGAAGGTCTACGAGAAATGGCGCCGCCGCGAGGGCCTGCTGCGCCGGCTAGGCTACGCTACCGGCTGAGGCAGAAAAGAATGGCTTTTTCTTTGGGTCCTTTGCGGTTTGCAGTTCGTTGGAGCCGATTCCTTGGGGCATCTTCCTCGCGTGTGATAAGATCAGGCGCACTGGTTTGCCGACCGCAGGGCCGATGATTGGCCCGCATGAGCAGAAAGGGTAGGACGGCGCGCCTGGTTAGCGGCGTCGATAGGCGATGAACCCGCGTACGTTGAGGGTGTTGGAATACGCCAAGATTCTGGATCGCGTGGCCGCGCACTGCGCCTTTAGCGGCGGCGAGGAATTGGCGCGCGCCCTGCTACCCAGCGATGACCTGGAGACCGTGCGCGAGCGCCTGGCGGAGACGGCGGAAGCCGCCAAGCTGCTGGAGCAGCGCACCGAGGTCAGCTTCGGCGGCGTGCGCGACATGCGCCCCTTCCTAGAGAAGGCCGAGCGCGGCGGCATGCTCTTCGCCCAGGACCTGTTGGAGATCCGCAACACGCTGGCGCGGGCGCGCAGCCTGCAGAACCTCTTCCTGCGCCTGGAGCCGACCTTTCCGCGGCTGGCCGCGATCGCCGTCAACATCCAGCCCGGCGGGCACATCATCGAGGAAATCGGGCGCTGCATCAACGACCGCGCCGAGGTAATGGACAACGCCAGCGCTGCGCTGGGGCGCGTGCGCCAGGAACTGCGCATTGCACAGGAACGTTTGCTCAGCACGCTCGACCGGCTGGTACACGGCGCGGACCTCAAGCCCTATTTGCAGGAAGCCCTCGTCACCCAGCGCCAGGGCCGCTACGTCATCCCCATCCGCGCCGACGCCAAAGGCCAGGTCGAGGGCATTGTGCATGACCAGTCCGCCAGCGGCGCGACGCTCTTCGTGGAGCCGCTCAAGGTCGTGCAGCAGAACAACGCCGTGCGCGAGCTGGAATTGCAGGAAGAGCGCGAGGTGCGCCGCATCCTCACCGAGTTGAGCCAGCTGGTGGGCGAGGAAGCCGTCTACATCGCGCGCAACATCCAGATTTTAGCGGAACTGGACCTGACCTTCGCCAAGGCCAAATATGGTTACGTCCTCGGCGCGTCGATCCCCGAAGCCGTGCCCTTCGAGAAGCCGCACGCGCTCGGCCCCCTCAGCGCCGGCGTCAAGGCGCAGGGCGGGGCCAAGAAGCCGGACGAGGCGCAGCAAGACAAGGCCAAGCAAGGCAAAGCGCAGCAGGCAGACGCCGGCGAGACCTCGCCCGCCCTGCACCCCGGCTCCGTATTGGATTTGCGGCGGGCGCGCCATCCGCTGCTCGACCCGGACAACGTCGTACCGGTGGACGTCTATCTGGACGAAGACACCTACATCATCGTGATCACCGGGCCGAACACAGGCGGCAAGACGGTCACGCTCAAAACCGTCGGCCTGCTCGCCGTGATGGCGCAGGCGGGCCTCATGATCCCCGTCGAGCCGAACAGCCGCCTGTGCGTCTTCGACGGCATCTATGCCGACATCGGCGACGAGCAGAGCATCGAGCAGAATCTCAGCACCTTCAGCAGCCACATGACCAACATCATCGAGATTCTGGAAGAGGCCGACCCCGCCAGCCTGGTGCTGCTGGACGAGTTGGGTGCGGGCACCGACCCAGACGAAGGCTCCGCCCTGGCGATGGCCCTGCTCGACAACCTGCGCGACCGCGGCATCACCACCTTTGCCACCACGCACTACAGCGACCTCAAGCTCTACGCGCACAACACGCCCGGCGTGCGCAATGCCTCGGTCGAGTTCGACGTGGAGACGCTCAGCCCCACCTTCGAGTTGAGCATCGGCCTGCCGGGACGCTCCAACGCGTTGGTCATCGCCCGGCGGCTGGGGCTGAACCCCGTCATTGTGGAGCAGGCGGAGGGTATTGTCCGCCCCGGCTCCTTGCAGGTGGACGCCCTGCTCGACGACATCAAGCGCGTCAAGCAGGAGGGGCTGCACACGATGGAACAGGCCCGCGACCGCGAGCGCCACGCCCAACTGCTGGAGACGGACCTGCGCTATCAATTAGCCAATGTGGAAGAGACGCGGCGCACGGTCATCGCCGAGACGCGCGAGCTGATGCAACGCGAGCTGGAAGAGGCGCGCCACGAGATCGAGCAGGCGCGGCGGCAGATCGCCCGCGCCACGCAGTTCGGCGGGGCGACGGCGCACGAAGAGTTCCTAGCCCGCGCCGAGCAGGAAGTGGCCCAGCGCCAACAGGATGCCGAAGAAGTCAACCGCGACGTGATCCTGCCCGGCGACCGTGCGCAGCGCCTCGCCGGCCCCATCGAAGTGGGCGACCGCGTGTGGGTGGCGAACTTGCAGGCGTCCGGCGAGGTCCTCTCCCTCAACGAGCGGGCGCAGGACGCCGACGTGCAGATCGGCAACTTCCGCCTCAAGCTGCCCCTTAAGCGGTTGGAACT
>JBBSBO010000042.1:0-9922 GCA_038251215.1 Caldilineales bacterium | reverse complement strand
TGGCTGGGCGTGAGGCCGGCGTAGCTGACCCCGCTGATGGGTGCATCGGCGGGGCCGGGCGGCTCCAGGGCCAGCGCGCGGTCGATCTGGAAGGGGTCGCGGGCCTCAGGCGTCAGCGCGGGGGGCCGCCCTTGGATGGGCAGCGCTTGACCGTCCGCGTGCGCGTGCAGGGCAGCCGCCAAGGCATCCGCTGCGGTCGCGTCGTGCCCGGCGATGCGCAGGAGAGGGTTGATCTCTTCCCAGACAATATAGGTCTGTGCCCTTAGGTTGGCCGGCGACTTGAGTTTAGGAATTTGCTTCTCCCGCTTCACTCAGCGACAATCAGGTGCAGGGGCCGGAGGTGCGAATGCGCCGACGCGGGCCGCCACAGCAAAAGGATGATACAATCACCGGCCAACCTTCACAAGAATGGTCCGCCGAACAGATGAACCGATAGGAGAGCGAGGTCACGCAGCATGACAGATAGCAATGATCCGGAACGCAAGGATGCAGGCGACAGCGACGAGCTGTGGACGGTCGATTTGCACGCGCATACCAGTTATAGCAAGGACAGCCTGACGCCGGTCGCCAGTTTGCTGGAGGCGGCGCACGCGGCCGGCCTCGACCGCATTGCGGTGACTGATCACAATACGGTGAAGGGCGCGCTGGCGGCGAAGGCGTTGGAGCCGGACTTCGTGATTGTGGGCGAGGAGATCAAGACCACGCACGGCGAAATCATCGGCTATTACCTGAGCGAAGAAGTGCCGGCGGGCCTCTCTCCGCAAGAGACCCTGCGGCGTTTGCGCGCACAAGGCGCTGTGATCACCATTCCGCATCCGCTGGATTCGCTGCGCAGTTCGGCCATGCGCCGCGCCAACGTGATGCAGGTGATCGACGACGTGGACGCGCTCGAGGTGCTGAACGCGCGCTGTGTGATCC
This sequence comes from Caldilineales bacterium, assembly GCA_038251215.1. GTDB lineage: Bacteria > Chloroflexota > Anaerolineae > Caldilineales > Caldilineaceae > JASGTU01. The sequence goes on along the minus strand of JBBSBO010000042.1, from coordinate 9,004 downwards.
GGTCGGACAATACGGCCGCGCTCGAGTTAGCCATGGAGCATGGCAAGTTGATGACTGCGGGCAGCGATGCGCACTCGACGGCTGAGGTGGGGCGTTGCCGGGTGGAGCTGCCGCCCTTCGAGAACAATGCGGCAGGCTTCCGGGCGGCGCTGGCGCAAGCGAAACCCATCGGGCGGACCAGCCCTTTCCTGCGCCACTTTGTCAGCACCTATGCCAAGTGGCGCAAACGCCTTTTTCCCACACAGCCGTCCTGAGCGGGTCAAGTTGGGCTGATCTAGCCAATTGTCGGCGAGAGATGAGCGGATTATTGATCGAAGACCGAGCCGTCGACGTGTAGCCGTGTGACCACCTCGCGCGGGCGATAAGGGTGGCGTTCAGCCGCGTCTTCGGCGAGTTCGATGCCGATGCCCGGCGCGTCAGGAATGATCAGGAATCCGTTTTCCAGGCGCAGCGCGCTTTTGACGATCTCGCTTTTGGGCGCTTCGCCCTCGCCCAGCGGGTACTCTTGCAGGGCGAAGTTGGGGATACAGGCGGCAAGCTGGACGCAGGCGGCGGTGCTGACTGGGCTGAGCGGATTGTGCGGCACCACGCCGACGTGGTGTGCCTCGGCGAGGGCGGCGATCTTCTTGCTGTGCGTCAGACCGCCGGCGAGGCACACGTCTGGGCGCACATATTGCACGGCGCCACGGCGCAACAGCGCCTCGAACTCGTAGATGGTGTGGATGCGCTCGCCTGTGGCGATAGGGATGTGGATGTTCTGGGCGACAAGCGCCATGGCGTCAAAGTTGTCGGGCAGGATGGGATCCTCGTAGAAGAAGGGGTGGAATTCCTCGATGCCGCGCGCCAGGACGATGGCCTCGGCGGGAGCGAGGCTCCGGTGAATCTCGATACAGAGATCGACGTCGTTGCCCACAGCCTCGCGAAAACGGCCCACGGTTTCGATGGCATCGCGCATTTTGTCCACGTGGGTCTTAAAGTAGGGGCGGTCGCGCGGCTCGTCGAGAAAGGGCGTCAGGTGCCCCACCGCGGTAAAGCCCTGCTGCTTGGCTTCAATACAGCCTTCGATCAACTTCTCCTTGGTATCGCCGAAAACGTGATAGTAGACGCGCGCCTTGTCGCGGGTCTTGCCACCCATCAGTTGGTAGCAGGGCACGCCGAAATGCTTGCCTGCGATGTCCCAGAGGGCGATGTCAATCGCGCTGAGCGCGCCCATGATAGCGGCGCCGCGGAAGTGCGTCCAGCGGTAGAGGTATTGCCAGTGGTGCTCGATGCGCAGTGGGTCCTGGCCGATGAGATAGCGTTTGAAGGTTTCGATCGCACCAGCGGACGCCTCCAGATAGCCCCAGGCGCCGGACTCGCCCAAGCCGGTGATGCCGGCATCGGTATGGACCTGGACGAAGAGATAGCGGTCGACGAATATGGTATCGATGGCGGTGATCTTCATACGAAGGCTTCCTTGCTAGGCAGGGAGGGGCAGCGACCAGGCTGCGGGTTTGAGGTCGGTGTTCTTGCCCCACTCGCGGCGGACGGCATCCAGGTAGGTGAGATAATTGGCATAGGGCACGTCGGGCGGGACGCGGTGGTCGCAGAAGCCGATGTAACCGCCTTCTTCGACGAGGGGCGTGAGGCGCGTGACTTCGGCTTGGATCTCCGCCGGGGTGCGCGCCAGCAGGTGCTTGTCGAAGCCGCCCATCATGAGCAGGTCTTTGCCATACTCGCGGCGATAGCGCACAGGATCTGCGCCCCACGTGCCGATCTCGACGGGGAACATGCAGTTGACGCCGGCATCCAGCCACAGCGGGATGAGCTTCTCGATCTTGCCGTCGCAGTCGGTCCAGATGACGTCGACGCCGTGCTTGTGCAGCAGGTCGGTGATGCGACGGTAGTGGGGCACAAGATATTGCCGGAAGTGGCGGGGGCTGATCAGCGGGCCGGCGTTGTAGGCCATGTCTTCCCACATGCCGCACGCCTCGAACTGGGCGCCGGTGGCGAGGATGCGTGTGAGCGTGCCGATGACGCAGTCGGCGATGGTCTCGACCATCTCCTCGAACCAGGCGGGGTCATCGTAGAGGATGAGGGCGAGGTTTTCCATGCCGACCCAGTCGCGGATCCAGCCGTAGAGGCTGCCGCCGGGCAGGACGAGCGGCAGATCGCGGGCGGGGTCCGTCCAATAGCGCACGCGCGCATCCCAGTCGGCGGGGTACCGGGCCGGGTTATCTGGGTCAAGCTTGGGCTTGTAGTATTTGCGCCAGCTGGCGCGGTCGACGAGAAGGTGTTGTTGCGGCTGGGGAATGGAAGGGAAGAACTTGCGACGCAGCACGCGCACGCCGTCTTCTTGTTGTAGGACATGGTCTTCGCCGCGGTCCTCGATAATCCTGTACTCGAATTTGGGGGACAAACCCGCCTCCACGCCGACGAGGCGGGCGCAAGTCTCCGGTCCGGAGTCCATGCCCAGGTATTCTTCGCTGTTGAAGCGATCGATGTGCTTGGGCAAGCCTTGCTCATGCCACACCGGTAGGGTGTCTTCCCAAAAACTGAAATCCCAGATGGGAGAGCGGTCGCGCGGCTGATAGTGCATGGCGGCGACAAAGCGCTCGCGTTCGTTCATGGATGTCCTCCGTCGATAGAGGTGGGCTGTGGATGGAATGGTAAGCGGAAGCGAAGTCATTATAGCACAGCGCTGCCATGCATAGCCTTGGCGCCGGCTGCGCGTGAAAGCGAAAAAAGCGCTTGCCCGATGCGCGGGGTTGGGGCGGCATCTGCTACAATGAGGGGGAGACTGGGATGACTGCGGCCGCGCCAGTGACGCGACGCCCTGCCTATGCACGTGGCAAGCATTCATTTTTCTTGGGCTAATTCAGGCAAGTTCAAAGAACCGTTTGGGAAGGAATGACCGATGCAGATCAAACAAGTGGTTGTGACCGGGCAGCACCAGGTGGAGCTTCAGACAGTGGAGATAGCCGAACCGCAATTGAAGGCGGACGAGCTGCTGATCGAGACTGAGGCGACGTTCATCAGCGCGGGCACGGAGTTGGCCAACTATTCGGGCCGCGAGCCAAAGGTTTTCCAGCCGGGCCAGTGGTGTACCTACCCGTGGAAGTCCGGCTATGCCAATGTCGGCGTAGTGCGGGCGATTGGCGCCAACGTCAACCGCGCCGCCGTGGGCGAGCGCGTGTTTACGTACGGCAACCACGCGTCGATGGTCGTCTATCCGCAGGAGCGGCTGGTGATCGCTCCGCCGGCGGAGCTGGACAGCGTGACGGCGGCGGCCTCGCGCATGGCGGGCGTGGCGACGACGGCGATTGTCGTGAGCGAACTGAAGGACAACCCTTGGGTAGCGGTCTTTGGGCTGGGCGCCGTGGGCAACTTGGCGGCGCAGGCCTACAACATCCTCGGCTGCCGCGTGATCGGCGTGGATCCGGTGGCGAGCCGGCGCGCGCTCGCCGAGCGCTGCGGCATTGAATATACGGTGGGCGGCAATCGTGAAGAGGCCAACCAGGCGATCATGGAGCTGACTAAGGGCCAGGGCGCCAACATCACGGTCGACGCGGTCGGTCACAGCGCGGTGGTGATGCAGGCCCTGCCGGTCACGGCGACTTTTGGGCAGCTTGTGATCCTGGGCACGCCGCGCGTGCCGGTTGAGGGCGACCTGACCACGCTGCTGTCGGATGTGCATCTGCGCTTCATCACGATCCGCGGCGCGCTGGAATGGAACGTGCCGATCTATTCGGGCATTGGCAAGAATACGTCACAGTACAGCAAGCAGGAGCGCATCTTCGACTGGATCCTGCGCGGCAAGATGCAGGTCGAGCCGCTGATCTCGCACCGGCTGCACCCGGAACAGATCAAACAGGCGTATGACGGCCTGTTGAACCAGCCGGAGGAATACACGGGCGTGGCGTTTGTGTGGAAGTAGGCTGCGGCCAATCTGCAAGAAAAGGTAGAGAATACAGAGGGAGGAGGCCTAGCGCGGGCCTCCTCCCTCTTTGCTTTCTCGTATTGCAGCGTCTAGCTCGGCGACGCCGGCGCGAGCCGGTCAAACGCGTCAGGCGGGCAAGTATTCGGCTAGATGCGGGGCCGCCCACTCCATTTGCTGCGCCGTCTTTTCGTGTGGCACGAAGGGGACGATGACGTCGGCTAAGTCAACTCCGACAACTTCGATCTGGTCAAGGTCGGCGATGCCGAGACCGCTTGCCTGGGCGTAGCGCGGCAGGGCCAGCGACATCGGCTCGAAGCCCATGGCTTTGGTGATGACTGAATCGAGGGCGAAGACATCGGCCGAGGCCGCCGTGACTTGGAAGGCCACGGCGTCATCGCCGCCGGGGCCGTTGCCCTGCACGCCGCGCGTGCCGTCGATCACGCCGATGTCGGGCGAGAGGAAGCGCGCCAGGCGCATCAGGTTGATGTTGAGCGCTTGCGCTTCGTCGGGCAGGACGCGCTGGGTGTGGTTGCGAAAGCCGTGGACGTGGACGCGGTCCTGCTTGTGCAGCGCGCCCATGATCATGTTTTTGAGCGCCAGGGTGACCACGCAGGTGTCATGCGTCTTCGCCAGCGCCACGGAAATGGTGCAGGGGCAGTCCAGCACGAGCTTGGGCATGCGCACCGTAGCGGGCGAGCCGTTCGCCAGCGCCACCGTGGTCTCGACCCATGCGGTCTCCTGGTGCAGGTCGACCAGCCGGATGGAGATGGGGTAGGCCGCGAGAAGCTCGGGGTAGGCGAAGTTGACGAATGCTTCGCCGGAGTACTTCTCGTTGGCGCCCTCGGCGATGATCACCTCTTGCGGCGGGTGCGGCGCGCTCATGAGGAAATCGAGGACGCCGCGCACGGCATCGGCATGGGTGGAGACAAGTTGGTTTGTGCTGGAGAGGAAGTTGGGCTTGATCAGAACCTGGTCGCGCAGCTTCGGCTCGACGTCGGCGCGCACAAGGTCGAGGGCCTGGTAGACGCCGCGGCGTCGATCTGCTGCACGGTGTACGAGACCTACTCTGGCTTTGGCGCCCATGTGAATCGCCTCTCCTGGTGAATGGCTGTGATGAACAGTGACGGTGAACAGCCGGCGTCATCCTGCGCGACGGCGCGTTGGCGCGGACTGAGACAATGCAAACTGAGAACCTGCAAACGATGTGTACGCTACCATACGACGGGGCAAGGTGCAAGGGCGCGCAAAGTGCGTCCAGGCAGAGTTTGGGAGAAGGCAGGGCGGTAGAAGCGAGCGCGGTCGGAGAGGGAATCAGCGCGGCCGCGGGTTGGTGACTTCCAGTTCTACGATGACGCCGACGTCGGCATTGAGCAGATTCGGCTCGCCGAAGAGGGCGCGGTCGCCGCGTAAGTTGTAGGCGATCTGGGCGGCGGACCCTGTGGGAGTGCTGAGGTTGACTTCTACGCTGTCGAGGGGGGCGCCCGGGTTGTCGCAGAAGCCGGCGCGCAGGCTGATGCTGCCCTGGGTTGTCAGCGCGTCCGTCGCGGGGTGAAGGCTCATCTGCAGGTCGAAGCCGAGGTTTGCCGGCCCCATCTGTAAACACCAGGCATCATCGACGCTTGGCGCGCCGCCGCTCATGGCATGCGTGCGCGGCTCAATGGTGAAGCGCAGCGGGCGGCCTGTACTCTCGAACTCGCGGCCGGAAAGGGCCAGGCGCAAGGTAGTGACGCCGCTGATGCGCACAGCGCGCAGCGGGATGTCCGAGATCTCCGGCGAAGGGGTGACGGTGGGCAAGGGCAGCGTCGTTTCCGGCTGTGTCGCGGCCGCGGTTGATGCGGCGGTCGACGCCGGCGTTTGGGCATTGCGCGCGTCGAGTATGCCGCCGGGCGCTGTAACAGGCGGCAGCTCGGTGGGCAAGCTGGTGGGGGTGGGCGTGCGGCTGCCGGGCGCGAAGGCTAGGCCGGCGTCGGGCGGCGGTTCGCTTGCCGGGTTCGGGCTGATAAAGCGCCAGGCCGTCGCCGTCAGAAGCACCGCGGCTACAATGCTGAGGACAGCCAGCCATAGAGGCATAGGTCGTCGCCGCGCACGCGCCGTATGGCCGTTGGCACGCGGCATGGTATCGGATTCGCGCGTAGTCATAACTGGAGCATCATCCTCTATTCACCCGGCCGCGAGCGTACACGCCTCGTGTATGCTGGGCGCCACGGAAAAATCGCCTGGCGTTTGTCGCCGGCCGGCGGCTGCCCGCGCGCGCGCGTGATCGCCTGCTCTTGATCAGACGTAAGTGACAGGCGATGAGGTGCGCTCGGTTGTGCGAGGGCAGTGCGCAGCGCCGGCATGCGCAGGGCGTTGTGCGCATGGTCGCTGGCGTGAGCGAGTCGCGTGACCGGGTTTGCCGGAGTGGGGAGACAACGCCGGGCTGCGGTTTGCTCCGCCGGGGCCGGCTTGGCTGGGCCATGAAGTTGGGCAGTGAGACCCTTTGCCCAACGATGATTGAGGTGGTTCTGCGCGCCCGGGTCTCTGACGCAAATTGAATTCATCGCCAGGAGTTTAGCCAAGAGTCGAGCTTATGTCAAAGTCCCGTCCCTCTTTGTTGCAGGGCGGACGCTCGCGCAGCCTGAATGGGCTAATCGGCCGGCGATTTGGCGAGGCGGTCGTAGAGCACAATGTTCACGGCCGCGGCCAGGTTGAGCGAGTGACGCGCGGGCACGGTCACCACGTCGCGACACCAGGACAGCACGGACTGGCCCAGGTCGCCGTCCTCCGGCCCGAAGACATAGAAGGCGCGACGCGGATGGACGTAGGCGGGCAAGGCGATGGCTCCATCGCGGCGTTCCACCGCAACGGGTACGCAGTCGAAGGGGATGACGTCGCGCAGGTCGTCGACTTGGAGCAGTGGAAGATTGAGGTAGGCGTTGGCGGTGTCGGTGCGCTGCGCAGTATAGCGGCGTCCGGCGATGACCACGAGCGCGGCATCAAAACAGGCCGCCGCGCGCAGGACGGCACCGACGTTGAGGAGGTCGCGCGGGTTGTACAGACCGATGGCGGCATAGCCGGCGGCGGGTGGGCGGGGCATGGCGAGAGCGCCTGATTCGTTATCGCTAGATTCGTTGTCGTTATTCGTAGGTGATGCGATAGACGGCGCCAGCTAAGTCGTCGCTCACGAGCAAGGAGCCGTCAGCGAGTACAAGCACGTCGACGGGGCGGCCTTGCACCGCGCTGTCTTGCAGCCAGCCTTCGGCGAAGACTTCGTAGCTTGCCGCCTGCCCGTCTTGCAGGCGCACCAGCGAGATGCGATAGCCGATGGGCACGGAGCGATTCCAGGAGCCATGCTCGGCGATGAAGATCTGGTTGCGGTAGGCGGCGGGAAAGGCGTCGCCGGTGTAGAAGCGCATGCCAAGCGCCGCCACGTGCGGACCCAGCGACATGGCGGGCGGCGTGAATTCGTCGCAGGCGTGCAGGGAGCCGAACTCCGGGTCAGGAAAGACGCCGGCATGGCAGTAGGGGAAGCCGAAGTGGAGGCCGGGCTGCGGCGCGTGGTTGAGTTCGTCGGGCGGCAGGTCGTCGCCCAGATCATCGCGGCCGTTGTCGGTGAACCAAAGCTCCTGCGTCTGTGGGTCCCAGTCGAGGCCGACGGAGTTGCGCACGCCGCGCGCGGCGATCTGGCGTGAACTGCCATCCAGCGCCAGGCGCGTGATCGTGCCGTAGATCTCGTCGTCGGGCCGGCAGACGTTGCAGGGCGCGCCGACCGGCACATAGAGATGATCGTCCGGCCCGACGCGCAGGATCTTCCAGCCGTGCCAGGCGTCGGCGGGGTAGCCGTCATAGACGACGACGGGGGCGGGCGGATTGTCCAGCCGCGCTTCGATGTCGTCGAAGCGCAGAATGCGGCTGACCTCCGCTACGTAGAGCGCGCCGTCGTGGAAGGCGACGCCGTTGGGCGTGTCCAGTCCCTGGGCGATGGTCTTCACTTGCTCGGCAATGCCATCGCGGTTGTCGTCGAGCAGCGCATAGACCTTGCCCGCGTCACGCGTGCCCACAAAGACGGTCCCCGACGGGCTGAGCGTCAGCGAACGCGCGCCGGGGACCGTCTGGGCGTAATAGTGGATGTGGAAGCCGGGCGGTAAGGTGATGGCATAGGGCAGGGCCGCGCGCACATCCGGCGTAGGCGGGAGCGTCGACGCCACGCGGGCCGGCATCGGCGCAGGCGCGGCGCACGCGGCCGCGGCGAGCAGCCAGACCAGCGCAGTCACCAAGCCCGTAACGCGCCCGCTCACTTCTTGAGCCGGTCGAGGAAGTGCTTGCGGAGCTTGGCGACCTTGGGCGCGATCACGACGCGGCAATAGGGTTGGCTGCCGTTGTTGGCATAGTATTCCTGGTGATAGTCCTCTGCAACGTACAGTTCCGTGAACGGCTCGACCTGTGTGACGATGGGGTCGGGCCAGACGCCGGCGTCGGCGATCTCGCGGATCACGTGTTGGGCCGCGGCCTGCTGCGCGGGCGAATGGTAGAAGATCACGGAGCGGTACTGCGTTCCGACGTCATTGCCCTGGCGGTTGAGGGTGGTCGGGTCGTGGATGGTGAAGAAGACCTGGAGGATCTCGCTGTAGGAGATCTCGGCGGGGTCAAAGGTCACCTGGACGACCTCGGCGTGGCCGGTGGAGCCGGTGCAGACGGCGCGGTAGCTGGGGTTGAGCACATGCCCGCCTGCGTAGCCGGACTCGACGTGCAGTACGCCGCGTAGTTGATCGAAGACCGCCTCCAGACACCAGAAGCAGCCGCCGCCCAGGGTGGCGACTTCTTGCTCGATCTCGTCGTGTTCGTGGGTTGGGTTGGGTTGGTAGTTTGTCATGCGGCGGATAATAGCATAGAGCGGGCGATCGCTCAAGCTGAAGGTAAAACTTCAAACCGCAAAGGTTTGTTTTTACGCGCGCAGGTCGATCTGCATGACAGTCATGCTGAAGCCGCGATAGTCGAGGGTTTCTATCTCCTGCCAGCCGAGACGGGCATAGAAATGCATTTTGTCCGGCGTGTAGAGGTAGAGGGTCGGGATAGCGAGGTCGCGCGCCTCGGCGACGACGCGGT
>JBBSBO010000041.1:0-10011 GCA_038251215.1 Caldilineales bacterium | reverse complement strand
GCGCGCTGCTCCTGCGCGGCCTGGATGCGCGGGGCGAGGTGCAACATGGTTTGGAGGCCCCAGCCGCCAAAGCAGAGGACGGCGGCCCGGCTATGCGTGTAGTTGGCAGGCATGATCTCTAGCGCTCACTCAGTTCAATCAGCGTACTCAGTCCAGCATATTCAGTTCAACGTGCGCCGCGGCAGGGCGTCGGGCCGGGACAGGCTGTTGGGCCGAGGTACGAGGCTCGGCGTGAGGGCGCTGTCGCCGCTCTCGGGCGTGATCTCCGGCAGGTTCACCCAGGCCGGGTTGAGGTGAAACTCCTCGCGCACCGGGAAGTCCAGGCTGTTTTCATACTGGGCGCGGAACTCGTCGAGCCGCTCCAGCAGCGTGACGGGCAGGCCGTGTACGATCCACACGGCGTCCATGCGCATGTGGTCGCCGGTGGGCACCCATTTCATGTCCTCCTGACCCACGGTGGCGGCGAAGAGGCTGGGGTCTTCCTGGCGGCTGGTGGGCACGGCAGCCAGGCGGATATGCTCCAGGTTGGACTCGTGGAAGCTGAAGCGGTCGGCGTCCCAGCGAATGTAGGGGTTGAGCCGGTCCAGCCACTGGTGGATGCGGTTGTCCGGGCGCTGGCGCGTGCGCTCGACTTCCTCGCCGTGCTGCACGGTGATGATGTGGTTGATGTCAACCATCGCCAGCACGCGGTGGAGCATGGCTTCGTTGTCGGCGGTCGTGGCGTTGAGGTGGGCGTAGATGTCGTCGGCGGAGACAGCGCTGGATTCCTGCACGAGGCGCGTGAAGAGCGGCGCCAGGGCGTTGTGCCAGTCCGCGGCGGTGACGGCGGAGGCGGCGCGGCTATAGAAGTGCTGGAGGTAGTCGCGACCGACGGCGCCGGTTTCCAGCTCGTAGTAGGTGCTAGTGCTGGGCCGCCCGTCGGGGATGCGCGGGTCGATGCGGTCGGCCATGCGTCCGGCGTCCTGGTTGGCGCGGGCGAGGGCCATGGCGCAGGCGCTGACCTGGCTGCGCAGGGCCTGGCGCAGGATGGCGGCCTGCTTGCCGATCTGCTCGACGACGGCGACTTCGGCGGCGTCGCGCTTCTGGTAGACGCGGGCGCGGGCCTTGCGCGCGGCCATGTCGCGGGCGCGCTCGCGCGCCTGACGCGGGCTGAGGGCCATCAACGCCAACTCGCCCAGGCCGCCGGCTAACTGCTGCGCCTGCTCGGCAAAACCGCCTTGCTGCGCCAGTAGCTTGCGCCAATGGATGCGGTCCTCCTCCGTCGCGGCCGCGCCGTCGACGAGGAAGAGGCGTTGGCGCGACAGCGCTTCGGGCGGGGCGGTGGCGGCGGTGGGCGGGCTGAGCAGGTCGCACAGGGCGATGGCCCCGCGGATGCCGGTGTCCATCAGCACGCGGGTCATGGTCTGGCGGATCGGCTCCCAGAAGCCGTGCCAGGTCCCCTGTTGCTCCTCGATTTCCTCCAGGGCAGAGTCGAGGCGGTCGTTGTCCAGGGCGGCGAAACGCCCGGACAGATGCGAGTGCAGCGTTTGCCACAGGCTGAGCACGCGCTGGCGGTCGGCCTCGGGCAAGGGCTGGCGCGGGTCTGACAGCGACGGGCCGGCGGCGAAGCGGCGCACCAGGTCGGCGACAAAGGCGCGCTGCCAGAAATCGACCAGCGATTCGTGCGGCGCGACGAGGGCCGAGGTGGCGAAGCTGCTGTAGACGAGGAAATGGCGGCGGCGCGACATGCGCTCGCCTGTGACGAGGCCGGCCGCGCTCTCCAGCTCGAACATGCGCTCGCGCACGACGTTGACTTCCAGGCCGAGGATCTCGCTGCTCAGGTGGCTGATGGCGGTGAGCTGGATCAGATGCGCGGCCATGTTTTCGGCGTCGGACTTGCGCGCCAGGCTGCGACCGTCACGGTTGGTGCGGCCCATCAAAAAGATGAAGTCGAAAGGCGCGTAGGGCGTGTCGGGCAGCTCGCGCTGCTCGCTGGGATAGAGCACGCTGAACTTCTGCGTCTCTTGGAAGTAGTTCAGCTCCTTGAGCGCGGCGTAGGCGTTGGCGCGGATGCGCCGCTTTTGCAGGTCGCTGGAGATTTCGGCTTCGAGTACGTCGGGCAGGAAGAAGAGGCCGACGATGCGGGCGTTGTTGCGCACCTGGGCGCGGATGCGATGCACGACGTCCAGGAACATGCCGGCGCCGGTGCCGCCGCACAGGCTGCTGACCACGTAGATCAACTGGTAGTTGCCCACGACGGGGAAGCCGCGGTTCTGCGCGATCTCCATGTCGCGGATCTTGTCCAGGTTGGCCAGCTTGGTTTCGAGCTGCTGTTTGAAGGTGACGTAGTTGCGGAAGAAGCAGAGCCGCCCGATGGGGCGCAACTGCTTGGCCCCGTTGTGGATATAGCCCAGCGGGATCGACGGGTAGTTCCACCACTGCGCGATCTCCGGGTGCTGATCCAGGTTGGCGACCAGGCGCGTGGCGTCGAACTTGCCCATGTAGGCGAACTCGTCGGCGAAGAGCGGCTCTTGGTCGAGGCGGTTGACGAGCGGTTCGGTGTCGAGCGCCAGCAGTTGGATCATGCCGGGCAGTTGATCGCCGCCCCACACGTTGCGGAAGCGGCGCTTGACCGCGCGCACCGTGTTGCTGCCCATGCCGCCCACGCCCACGACCATGGTCGGGTAGATTGTCGGCTTGTCATAGCGCTGTACTGGGTCATTCATGCTTGGGCGACTCCTACCAACTCGAATTCCACGGGTCGGCCCCGTGGCCGTTTTGCTGTGTGAGCGACGATTTGGCCGGCGTCGCGGCTCCGGCATCGCCTGCGGCGGCGCCGGACTGGGGCGCGCCCCAGACTGTGCCCCACTCAGACGCGCCCCAGCCTGGCGTGGCCGCGCTGGGCGCGGCGACCACCGGCATCTCGGCGACGGCAGGGACATCGCTGGGCGCGATGGGCGCTTTCATGGCCGCGGCCATGGCGGCTTCCTCCACTTCGCCTTGGTCGAAGCCGCGACTGCGCAGCCGCGCCACCAGGGCCAGGAGCAGGAGCAAGCTGAGCGGGCCGGTGCAGAGCAGCCAGGGCAGGCTATAGACCGGCACGACGATGGGCGCGACATAGCGCTGATAGAGGCTGGGGCTGCGCAGCGCCACGCTCACCTGGCGCGGCGCGCCGTCCAGCCCGGCGATGCGCAGGCCGAGTTGGCCGGAATAGAACGAGCCGCGCAGCGCGTCGTGCGGGATCGCCTGGCGCGCTACCAGCGTGATGGGCACGAGGTAGGTCCCGTCCTCTTGGGGCGGACCGCTGACCTCGACCGGCGGCATGTCGATGTAATCAGTCGTGAGCACGGCGGGCGCGCCGTCGGGCGTGTTGCTGCCCGCGGCCTGGATGTCGTCCATTTCCAGTACAAAGGGCGTCTTGCCGCTGAAGCGCAGGCGCACGGTCTGCTCGACGCGCGCGCCGGCGTCCTGCAAATCGCCCAGGTTGAGGCTGCCGTCGATCAGCGACCACTCGACATCGGAGACATGCACCTGCCAATCCACCTGGTTAGGCGTGACGTCGTAGTCGCCGTCCGGGCCGTTGAAGCGCAGCGTGCCGGAGCAGTTGCTGGGCGGCACGCTGTCCAGGCTGGTGAGGCGCAGGGGCAGCACGCTTTGGCCCATGCGATCCTGCACATCGCCGGCGGTGACGGAAAGGCCGGCGCAAGAGGCGTCTTCCAGCGTGGGCGTCAGCGCAAAAGGCTTGCCCGTGAAGTCGACGGAGAGATAGGCGTCCTCCGCCAGGCGAAAGTTGGGCGAGGTGTCGAAGAGTACGTCGCCGAAGTCCACGCCCTGGCTGCGGATGTGCGCCGCCGGGCGCGGCACGCTCAGGCTGACAGGGATCTGCGGGGACGGGCGCAGCAGCACGTTCATGGGCAGGCCGGCGGGGTTCTTGGCTTCCAGCGTGATCTCGCCGCTGTAATTGCCGGGGCGCAGCGTGTCCAGCCCCTCGACGAGCAGGTTAGCCGCTGCCGCGCCTTCTTCGGGCACATCCTGCATAAAGTTGAGCGTGACGCCGGGCGCGAGGTCGCCGCTGTCGGCGTTGCGCAGGCTGATCGTGGCGGCGAGCATGCCGATCTCTTCCACCGTGCCGGAGGTGACCTCGACGGGCCAGCCGCCGTCGGGCATCTGCGCCAGGTCGAGCTGGGCGGGGATGCCGCGCAGGTAGACGGCGGGTTCCAAGCCGATGTTGGTTTGCGCCCAGTCGCCGAAGCGCAGGTCGCCGCTTTGGCCGGTGACGACGTAGGTGATCTCGTAGTCGCGGCCGTCGGCGGGCTGGAAGGCCTCGTCGCTGCAGACGCGGTCGGCGCAGGTCAGCGCCGCGGTATAGACCAACGTGCGGGTTTCGGGCGTCTCGGCGGTGGCGCGGTCGACCTGCGAGACATAGACCGTGGCGGCCATGTTCTGCACGTCGTCGCCGCCGCTGAAGCCCACTTGCAGGCGCATGCGCCCGTCATCTAGGCGACCGTCGGCAGCGGGGCCGGGGGAGAGGACTTCCGCCGTGGGCAGCCCGGCTAGCGGCTCGACGCGGAAGCTGCGCGTTAGTTGCAAGGGCGCGGCGTCGTCGCCTAGCTGCAAGCGCATCGTGCCGGGCGCTTCACTCGGCAGGAGGGCGCGCAGGTCCTCGCGGCCAAAGGGCTGCATGGGCGTTTCGTTGTTGTAGAGCAGCGGCTCATCCGCGCCGGGGCCGACGCCACGCGCCAGCAGCAGCGGCAGCTTGCCCTGCGGGTAGTAGCGCACCGAGGCGGGACTGTCGGCGATGCTGGGCGGCGGGTTGATGAGCAGCGGGTAGCCGGCGGCCTGCACCACCACGAAGCCGCCGTTGGGCGTGACGGCCTGCCAACTGCCGTCGGCGAGGCTGTCGGATTCGATCACGCTGACGTCGATGTTGGGGTCGTCGAGCGTGGTGCGCGTGAGGACCGGCTGGGCGTCGCGGGATACGCTTTGCAGGCCGCCGCGCGGCGTGATGAAGGACATGCTGCGCACGCCTTGCGCCGCGCGCGTGGCAAGCTGGAGCGTGTCGCCCTTGCCGGTGATCACGGAGCGGTCCGGCTTCATTTTGGCGACGATCTCGCCGAAGATGCGCAGCAGGTCCTCGGCGGTGACGGCCTCGCTGACGCCGAAGTCGGCGAATTGCTCGCGCAGAAAGTCGCCGGAGCAGCCCGCGTTGGCGTTGCAGAGTACGACGGGAAAGGTGAGGACGCCGTCGCTGCGCAGGGTGTCGACCTGGGCGGCGATGTCCGCCTTCAGTTGGTCGGGGCCGCCGGGGTGCGTCGGCTCGCCGTCGGTGAGGAGCAAGATGTGCTGGTTGCGGCCCGGCTGGCGTGCGTTGGCGAGCAGGTCCATCGCCAGCTGCATGCCGAGGTCGAGGCGCGTGTAGCCGCGGCGGAAGTAGTCGTCGGGCGGCTGCAGCGACTCGACCAGGCGGCGGCGGTTCTCGTCGTCGCCGATGGTCTGCAGGTCGCCCATGAGGCCAACACCTTCGGCTGCGCTGTCAAAGCGGATCACCGCCACGCGGTCGTCGGCGTCGGCGAGCTGCACGAGCAGACGCGCCGCGCTGTAGCGCAGCTCCAGCGGGTCGCTGGGTTGGTTGGGGCTAGGTGAGCCGCAGGGCGGGTAGAAGGGCGGCTGGTTCTGGGGCCAGGGCCAACAGGTCGCCATGCTGCCCGAATCGTCCAGGATGACGACGACGTCGACGGACTGCGCCAGGTCGTCGTCCAGCTGCGGAGGCGGCGCCAGTTGGCGGGGCGGGGCGGCATTGAGTACGTTGCTCGCGGCGAACACGGCGGCGAGGGCCAAGAACAGCGCCAATGCGCCTGCGCGCCAGGTTCCTGCGCGCCGATTCTCTCTACACCAATTTTCTCTACGCCAATGTGAAGTTGAGTTCGATCTTTGTTTCATTCGCTCTTTTTTCAAGCAGCGGCAGCGCTGCCGATCCCCCGGCCTGGAGCTGTCGGACCGGCTTCACGCGTTACCCTGCCGGCGCCTATTATCTCGCCTGCCATACTTTACGTCAAGTCACAGCGAGAAGTCGCGGCGGGTGGCGAAAGTCGCAAAAACCGCGACATCACTCGCGCAGACATGCACACGCCGTTCTAGCCGGCTGTGAACTGGTTCAACTGACAGGCTAACGGCGCAGAGGGGTGTACGGTTCCCTGGGGAAAATGCAGGAGAGGAGGCGGGGCGGGCCGCCCGATCCCCTCTGGGAAGCGTGTACTTCCCAGAGGGGCGTCAAGCAGGCTTGTCTGGAGACTTGCCTGGGTTCGTGTCTTATTCGGCGGGGAGCTGTGCGGCGATCTCGTCGAAGAGATTGGTGAAGTCCTCGACCGGTCGGGCGCCTTGCACGACGCCGCCCTGGCCTTGGAAGAGGAGGATGAAGGAGGGCGTCGCCTGGATGAAGGGCGTGCCTTCCTGCAGGTCGTTCGCCACGCGCTCGGCGATGTCCGGGTCGATCTGGCAGGCGCCGAAAGCCTCGACGTCCAGCCCCAGGTCATCGGCTAGGCTGAGCAGCGCGGCATCCGGGTCGTCTCCGCTCCAGGCGGCCTGGTCGGCAAAGAGAGCCTCGTGCATTTCCCAGAATTTGCCTTGCTCCGCCGCGCATTCGGCTGCAATGGCGGCGTTGGGGGCGGCG
This sequence comes from Caldilineales bacterium, assembly GCA_038251215.1. Lineage (GTDB taxonomy): Bacteria > Chloroflexota > Anaerolineae > Caldilineales > Caldilineaceae > JASGTU01. The sequence continues at coordinate 3,362 of JBBSBO010000041.1, read as the reverse complement.
GGGTGGATTTGCTCCAGCGGGAAGTGCTTGAAGACCCACAGAACCTTGCCGGTGTCGACGTATTGCTCAAACAGCGTGGGCTGCGTATTCTCGGCGAATTCCTTGCAGTAGGGGCACTGGAAGTCGGAGAACTCGATCATGGTGATCGGCGCGTTCAGGCTGCCCTTGTATTGGTCGCCGGCCATGTTGAAGCCGGGGCGTTCGGGGTCGGAGGCCCAGCCGTCGGGCGTGGCCCAGAAGGGGATTTCGGCCTGGGCTGCGGCTTCAGCTTCGGCGGCGGCAGCTACGGCTTGCGGCGATTCGCCGGCGAGGATGCCGTCGATCAGGGCGGAGAACTCCGAGAAGGGCTGCGCGCCCACAAGTTGGAAGAGGCCGCCGTCTGCGACGCGAATGAACTGGAAGGAGGGCGTGCCGCCGAAGCCTTTGCGTTGGGCCGCGACGATGCGCTCCTCGACGAGGGCAGCGGTGTCGCCGGCATCCACGCAGGCGTTGTAGGCGTCCATGTCGGCGCCGGATTCTTCGGCCAAGCGCGCGAAGATGGCCGGGGCATCGTCCGCGCCGCCCCATTCATCGACGGAGGCGAAAAGCGCTTGGTGCATGGCCCAATACGCGGCGGCCCCCTGCTCGGCTACGCACAGGCCGGCGGCGTGCGCCTGGGGTGAACCGGGGTGCAGCTGCACGAGGGGGAAGTCGCTGAAGACGACGCGCACCTGGCCGCCGGCGACATATTTCTCGTCAATGGCCGGCTGGGTTTCGATGGCGTAGCGCGCGCAGAAGGGACATTGGAAATCCGAATATTCGACCATAATCACCGGCGCGTCCGGGTCGCCGCGATAGGGCAAGCCGCCGGCGGTAAAGCCGACGGGGACGCCGTCGACCTCTTCGGTCGGCGGGGTGTCGACCAGGAAGTCGGCGATGGCGGCCTGGATGGCGGCGGCGTCGGGCGTAGGCGTGGGTTCAGCCGCGGGCGCTTCGGCTTCCGGCGGCTGGGTCGCTTCGGCAGGGGCCGCTTGCGTGGGCTGGGCGGGCACGGTCTGTTCTTGGGCGGCGGGCGTGTCGGCGGGGGCTTGGACCGTACCGGTGCAGCCGGCGACGAGCAAGAGGAGTACTAGCGCCGCGGCAGCAAGCACAAAGAGGCGTCGCCTGCCGGCGGTGTTCAAACGTTGTGAGGTTTTTTGCATGATCTTCTCCGAATTTGGGTAGAACGGTCTGTCAGCGTCTATGATGCGAGTGTGAGTCGTGCGAGTGTATTCGTTGTGCGAATATCTGTCCGGCAAATTGATGCTGTAGCACTATAGCCGGGAAAGGCCGAAAATCGAAAACGAGCCGCGGCTGAACGGGCGGCTGCATCAGCGTCGGACGCCATTGTGTGCGGCTGATCTTCGGCAGAGGCAGGGGAGCCTAGAGTTGGAAGTTGCGACCGTTGTCGGGAACCGCTTTTTGGCTGTAGTTCGTTACGTAGGTGAGCAGCCGCGCATGCAGCTTTTGCCAGGCGGCGCTTTGGAGGATGTCCGCCAGCAGCTCCGGGCTGTCCACCGCGCCGATGGTGAGCATTTGCGGACCTTCACCGTACATGGTATACAACACTTCGTTCGGTTCGATGCCCAACTGCATCAGCCTGGGAGCAAATTCGCGGACGACAAACTCAGAGAAGTCTTGTTCGCGTCCCATCTTGATATCCCATTGCATCAGCAATTTAATCATTTGGCCTCGAACAAACCTTTCACCGTTGTCTGTCATCCATGTTGTCGTGCATGCCTGTAGCCCAGAGATAATGGCAAGATACCAGAAGCATATGAGATTTGCAACTTCCCAGAGAAAACGGGGCGCGGTTGCGCGGCTAGGCACGGCGTTGGCCGCGCTGCTTTTGGCCGGTTTGTTGGCTGCCATGCTGAATCTGGCGCTCGCCGACGCCGCCCAGGCCGCAGTTGCGCGGCCCTCGGCTTTGCCGCAGCCCGCGTCCCAGCAAGCGCAACCCGCGCAGCCGGTGCAGGGCGTCACCCGGCAACTCTATCTGCTGCCCGCGGGGTCGACGGCGGTGAAGCTGCAAACGCACGTCGCCTTGCTCTCCGTGATCGACAGCGGCGGCAGCCCGGTCAGCGTCTACATGGATGCGGCCTATATGCTGAGCAACCCGACGGCGGAGGCCGTGACGCTGCCGCTGCTGCTCTTCCTGGGCACGGGCGCGGCCTCGCCGCAGGATGTGTCGTTGATGCTGGGCAACGAAGTCGTAGGGCTGACGCCCAGCGAAGGCGGCTATGCCGCGCAGATCGAGATGGAGGCGGAGGCGCGGTTGACGCTGCGGCTGCGCTATCGCGTGGCCGCGGATGAGGCGCCGCTGACCACGGTGCGCTATGCGCCGGCGGTGTTGCGGCGCTGGCCCGGCGGCATCAGCCTGCGCGTCGAAGTCGCCATGCCCAATAGCATCGCACGCGAGTCGTGGACGGCGCTGGCGCCCGACACGTGGAGCTATGCCGCGTCCGACGTCGACGTGACCGCCGTCAAGTGGCTGTATGACGCCGGCATCCCGGAAGAAGCTTTTGTGGTGCAGTTTATTCAGCCGGCGATCTTTGGCCAGATCCAGGCGGCGACGGCGGCGACCGCGGTTAATGGTTCCGCCGGGGCCTTCCTGTCGCTGGGCGAGCTGTACCGTACGTTGGCGCAGGCGGAGGCGGCGTCGCCCGCCGCGGCTTCGCGTTTTATGGCCCAGGCGCTGGCAGCCTATGCCGACGGCACGACCCGGCAGCCATCCGCCACAGGCGACGAGCCGGCGCGCCTGCACATGGGCTTGGCGAGCATTTATCGGGACCGCTCTGTGACGAGCGCGGCGGGCGCCTCGACCTACGCCGCAGCCATGGCGCAAGAAGCGGCCCGGGCGCTGGCGCTGCTGCCTGCCGACGACCCACGCCGCGCCGAGCTGTTGCAGTGGCAGGCCGACGGCCTGTACATGGCGTTGGAGCAGGCCATGACAGCCGAGGATTGGCCGCGCGCGGGCAAGCTGCTGGACGAGTTGACCGCGCTGCCGCCTGCGGTGGTCGACGCGGAGATGGTGGCGCGGCAGCGGCGCACGCTGCTGGTGGAGCAGGCGCTGCAACTGTTGGCGCGCGGCGAGCGCCAGGCGGCCATCGACATCGCCGGGCCGGAGATCGTGGGCGATGTCGCCATGCCGCCGGCAGAACTCCAGCCGCTTTTCGCCGGCTGGCAACTGACGGCAACGGCGACGGCGGACATGGTTGTGATCGGGGCGACCGGCGTGGCGCACCCGCAACGGACGGACGAGGCGCGCCAGGCCTTGGCGGACGTGGCGGCCCGCTGGCAATCCGCGGCTACGGGGCAGGGAACGGCTGGCGTCGTTGCGGAGT
>JBBSBO010000040.1:0-10281 GCA_038251215.1 Caldilineales bacterium | reverse complement strand
TGATGTCAGTATAGCAGGGGACCGCCGCGCGAGCCAAGGCGGGCGCCCAGACGGTTATGGGAAACCCACAGAAAAAGGGCATCCACAGAGGATGCCCTGACACAACCGGTCGCCCGCGCGTGGGACGTTACGCCGCCGCGTACCCCGCCCACACGTCGCGCAGCCGGTCGAGCGCCGCCGCGGGCAGGGGACCCTTGCCGGCAAACGCCGCGGCCTGCTCCAGTTGCTCTAGCGTCGAGATGCCCACCAGCACGGTGGAGATGCCGGATTGGCCCAACGCGAAACGGACGGCGGCTTCCGGCAGGCTGCCCGCGTAGCCTTCGTTGACCAGGAAGCGGAAGCGCTGCGCCAGCGCCACGTCCTCAGCATAGCTCGCGCTGGAGGCAATCGGCTGCACGCTCGTCGCGGCGTTGGCCTGGCGCTCGGCGGAGCCGCTCAACGCGCCGCCCGCCAAGACGCGGATGGCGATCACACCCACGCCCTTGTCGGCCGCGCGCTCGATCAGTTGCCCATAATCCTGAAAGTGGAAGTCTGGCGCCATGTGGACGCCGGCGGAGGGATTGAGCAAAGAGAAGCATGCCTGCACCGTATGCACGTCGCCCGCCAATGCTTGCAGCACCGCCGCGCTATCGCCCAGCCCGTTGAAGCCCCAGAAGCGCACCTTGCCCTGCTCGCGTAGCTTGGCAAACGCCTGCATCGCCGCCGCCACATCGTCCACGCTCACCCAGTCGCCCGCGCGCCGCCCGTCCGCGGCTACCGAATTATGCAACTGGATCAGGTCCACGTGCTCGCGCCGCAGCCGTTTCAAGCTCGCCTCGACCGACTGTGTCACGGCCTGTTCGATGTTCGACAGCTGCTCGGGTTGCAGCCGCACCTTCGTGCCGACGACGACATCGGCATCGACGCCCAGTTCCTCCAGCACCCAGCCCAGGCTTTCCTCGGACTTGCCGTCGCCATAGATCGCGGCCGTATCGAAGTAGGTGACGCCCAGTTCGATGGCGCGCGCCACGGCCCGCTTCATCTCGCCGCGGTCGCCCTTGACCAATAGGCCGCCCACCGCGCCGCAGCCAAAGCCTAGCGCCGACACGCGCAGCGCGGTATTGCCCAGCTTTCGTGTTTCCATGCGTTTCCCCTCTATGAGACTGTGCCGTCCTCCAACTGGGCGAGTACGTCCAGCAGGCCGAGCGGCGTTTTGATCGTGAAGTCCGGCTTCTCCAACTCCGAGGCGGGGATCTTGGGCCGGCGCGGCGCCCAATCCAGCCACACGGAGATCAGTCCCAGGACGTTGGCCCCGGCAATATCGCGTTCCAGATTGTTGCCGACCATCACCACAGCGCCATACTCGCCCGCGGGGATGCGCAGCGCGTCCAGCGCCGCCAAGAAGATGTCGCGCTCCGGCTTTTCACAGCCGACCTCGGCGGAGATGGCGTAGACGTCAAACAGGTCATACAGCCCGTACGGGCCGAGGTTATTGGGGAAGGTCGCCGCCGGGCCATCCGCCACCAGCGCCAGCGGATAGCCGCCGGCCTTCAGCGCGTGCATCAGCTCCGCCGCGCCGGGGATCAGCTCCGCCCGCAGCGAAACGCCCTCGACGGTCTTCACCTCCGTACCTTCATCAACCAGCGTGTCGCCACAGTCCAACAAGACAGCCAGAATCTTCCGTGCCAAGTCAATACTCCCCCAAAAAAGATGAACCGCAAAGAACAGCAATCACCCTTCCGCGCGCAGGCGGGGGTTGCTCACCTCGTCGAAGCCGATATGCACCAGGTAGAGCGAGAGGAAGAGCGCCATCAGCGAAATCACGGGAGCCAGCCACCACCACCAGAGGTTTTGGAAGATGGCGCTATAGCTCAGCGCCCAGTAGATCATCATGCCCAGCGTCATCTCGCGCTGCGGGCCGAGGCCCAAAATCGACAGACCGGACTCGGCCAGCACGGCCGCGATGAAGGCATTGACGAAGTTCGCGCCCAGCCATTGGAACATGTGCGGCATCAGCTCCAGAAAGATAATCTCCATGCCGTTCATGCCGGACAGCCGCGCCACCTGCACAAAGCCGCGCTCCTTGAGGCTGAGCACCTGCGCGCGCACTTGGCGCGCCGGCGAGGGCCAGGCGAACGCGCCGATGATCAGCGCCATTGAGATCACATTAACATTGCGCACCAGCGCCGCGATCAGAATCAAAAAGAGCAGCGATGGCACCGACAGAAAGACGTCGATCAACATGCGCAGCAGGGCATCCACCTTGCCGCCGAAATAGCCGCTGACGAAGCCGATCAGCGCGCCAAGTACCGTGCCGACCGCCGCCGCAATCAGGCCGACCAGCACCGAATTGGGGATGGCTTCGGTCAACTGAATGGCAACGCTTTGACCGAGCGACGTCGTGCCCATCAGCGTGCCTTGGCCGGGCGGCAGCCGCGGCTCGAAGCTGCCCGACCGGCGCAGAGCGGGGTCAATAAACAAGGAGGCAATTAGCGCCGTCAGCAGCAACGCCATAAACACGGAGCCGCCGAAGACAAACTTAGGATTGCGCGCCAGGTCCCACAAGATGCCCTTGCGGCTATCCAGCACGACATCTTGCACAGGAGCAACAGCCATGGGTTAACTGCCCCCCGATCCTTCATAACGAATGCGTGGGTCGATCAGCGGATAGGCCGAGTCGATCAAGAAGTTCGCCAACGCCACCGAGATAATGATGAGCAGCACTCCGCCCTGGATCAGCGGGTAGTCCAGGCTTTTGATGGCGTTGTAGATACGATAGCCGATGCCGGGGTAGGCGAAGATCACCTCCGTGATCAGCGCGCCGCCCACAATGTGGCCTAGCGAAATCGCCAGGCCGGTGGTCTGCGGCAGCAAGGCGTTACGATAGGCGTAGCCCCACAGGATGCGCTGCTCCTTAATGCCCATTGCCTCGGCGTTGAGAATATAATCTTCGCCCTTCAGCGAGATGATCAGGCTGCGCATGCTCAGGAACCACCAGCCCAGCGACACGAGCAGAATGCTGAGCGCCGGCAGAACGGCATGATGCAATACGTCGAGTATGAAATCGACGTTGAAGCCTGGACGTGCGCCCACCGAGTAAGCGCCGGAGAGCGGGAAAATCGGCCACAGATAGGCAAAGACGAAGACGAGGATCAGCGCCAGAATGTAGTAGGGCGTGGTGTAGAGCACCAGCGCGATGGGCACCAACAGGCGCATCGCGCCCGCCTTGCGCCCGCGCCAGCCGATCACCGCGCCGATCACGGAGCCTAGCGTCCAACTGATCAACGTCGTCACCAGCAGCAGGCCGACTGTCCACGGCAGCGCCGACATCAACATGCCGGTCACCTCGGCGGGGAAGGCGCTAATAGAGATGCCCAGATTGCCGCGCGCCAGCTCGCGCCAGTAGCTGACATACTGCGCCCACAGCGGCTGGTCCAGCCCGAAGCGCACGCGGTACTCCGCCACCATCGCCTGCGCGTTCATGCTGCCGCCCACCGAGGCCATGTTGGTAAAAATCGCGCCCATGGGGTCGCCGGGCACAAGGCGCGGCACGAAGAAGACCACCGTCATCGAGATAAAGATGGTCTCCAGAAAGAGGATGAAGCGTTGGCCGATGAAGCGGACGTAGGGGTTCATGGTATACTCGACATGGGTTTCAAGCTCGGCGCCGAGGGGGGTCGCCCGCCGCCGAGCCTGTACTGCTAGGAAGAGCTACGAACAAACTGCTAAAGGTCGCGAACGGTTATTGGCCTGCCGCATAGATGCCGGGCACCCACTCGCCGGTCTTGGGCGACGGGTAACCCGTGAGCAGCAGATTCATGGTCGCCCACCAATTCACGGGCATCATCCAGGGATTCTCTGCCGTGGGCCAACCGTCCCAGTACGTGTAGTTGAAGGGCACCAGCGCCGGGGCCTGGGTCAACGGCGTCACGGGCAGGTCGGCATACCAGATCTCCATGCCCTGGCGGAAGAGGTCGACCAGCGTCGCCTCGTCGGCGTTCTCGCCCAGGGCAACGAGCATCTTGTCCACCACGGCGTCGTATTCTGGGTTGCCATAGCGGAAGGAGTTGCGCTCGTACCACGGGGCAGGCTCGCCCAGCGGCACCTTGAACTTGCTGTGGAACAGCTCCATGTTCTCGTAGATCGTGCCGGGGCAGAACGGCTGGGGCGCAAACATGTCCCAATCGCCCGCCAGCAGGGCGGAAGATTGCACCGCGCCGGAGAGCGGCTGGAACTGCACGTCGACGCCGCCGGTGGTCAACTGATCGACAATGACCTGCGCCACTTTCATGTTTTCGGGCGCATCCGAATTGGTCATCAAGACAGGCGACAGTCGTTGCCCGTCCTTGGCCCAGAAGCCGTCCGCATCCTTGGCAAAGCCGGCCTCGGTGAAGTACTGCTCCGCCGCAGCCGGGTCATAGCTGACCGCGCCGCCGGCAACGATTTCACTGATGGCGTCCATGTAGGGTTGCAGGCCCGAATAGGCGGGCCATACAGTGTCGGCGACGACGGTAGCGCCCTCGTAAGCCAGCTTCACAATTTGGTCGCGGTCGATCAGGCTGGACACAGCCTTGTGCAGCAGCGGGTCGCCCCACGGCTCGTGGTCGTGTTGGAACATTAGCGCACGCGGGCAGGGGTCATACCAGGCATAGGGCGCTTCCTTCTGCCAAGCCTGCACCTTGGGATTGCGCTCCTTAACCGACACAAACGCGCCCGGCGAGAGGATGCCAATCGCGGGCGTGTCAAGCTCGTTTGCCGCCAACGACAGCGCCACGCTCGTCTCCGGGCCGACATGCATGAAGTTGACCTTCGCCGGCGCAGGCGTCACCCCGAAGACCTCCGTGCCCCACCAATCATCGCGGCGCACATAGGTGAAGGCCGATTCCGTGGCGGTCTCCAGGCGATAGGGGCCGGTGCCGATGGGCGGGTCATTCTTGAAGGTCACCGGGTCGGGAATGCCTGCCCAGATGTGCTCGGGCTGAATCGTGATGCCGCTCCAGACGGGCACCGCCGGGAAGGCCTCGCGCACAAGATGTTCGCGCGGGTTCGACTCGGTGAGTACGAATTTGACCGTGAGGTCGTCGATCTTTTCGACATTGGCGACGGCCTTGTTGGCTTCATTCGCCCAGGTCATGGCCGGGTTGTTGCGCAGCATCTCATAGGTGAAGACGATATCGTCGGCGTTGAAAGCTTCGCCGTCGCTCCACTTCACGCCATCGCGCAGCTTGACCGTGATCGCCATGAAGTCGTCGCTGTATTCATAGCTTTCAGCCAGCCACGGGATATATTCGCCGGTCTCCAGGTTGAGATAGAACAGATACTCATGCACCATCGCGCCCAAGCCGGTGCGGGAACGGTCGAAACCCGGGGCGTAGATGTTGTAACTCGTCGGGTCGGAGAAAGGCTTGGAGACGGCCACATTCAGCGTCTGCGCCCGCTCTGAATCGACCGGGGCCTGCGCGGCCGGAACTGCGGCGGTGCAGGCCGACGTGATCACCAAGGCCGCTAACAGCAATAGAGAAAGCAGTGTATTTCTTCTACTTATAGACATCGTTGTCTTCCCTTCGTTGATATATGGTACCTGCATGGATACGCTAGATGTCCGAAACGCCTGTTTCGGTCCCTGAAGCTCGCGCTGGGCATCACCTCCTTTTCATCCGGCAGTGGGATTGTGCGAACAATTTTGCCCTACAGGGTTAGGCCATCGCATCAGCTAACGAGCCGCGTCCGCCACGGGCACGGACGCCTGCGGCGGCGCCTCCTCAGCCGCGCCGGCCAACAGCTCATCCATCTCGCTCAGCGCCAGGGTAGGTTGATCCTGGTATAGATAACAGGTGGCGGCGCGGCGCTTGCTCAGACGAAAGAGCGGCGGGATAGACTGCACGCACGGCTCAAACGCATGCGGGCAGCGCGCCATAAACAAACAGCCAGGATCCCCGCGCGTCTGGGCCGCCAGCGCCGAGGGCTGCGGCTCTTCCGCCCACTGGCGGTCGGGGTCCGGCCGCGGGATCGAGCTGACGAGCAGTTGCGTGTACGGGTGCTTAGGGTCTTTCACCACCTGCGTCACATCGCCGGCCTCGGCGACATAGCCGCGGTAAAGAACGATGATGTCGTCACAGATCTGGAAGGCCGTAGTGAGGTCGTGCGTGATATAGATCAGCGAGATGCCAAACTCGTCGCGCAAGTTGCGCAGTGCGGCCAGCACGGTCGCGCGCAGCGACGCGTCGATCATGCTGACCGGCTCGTCCGCCACAATGAGCTTGGGGTTGAGCAAGAGGGCGCGCGCCACCATCACGCGCTGGCGCTGACCTCCGCTCAACTGGTGCGGGAAACGGCCCAGCGTCTCCTCGGCGCGCAGCCCCACCGCCTTGAGCGTTTTCAGGATCAACTGGCGCGCCTCGCCCGCGGAGCGCGCCAGCTTGAACTTGCGAATCGGCACCTCCAGCATGTGGTCCACCTTGTAGAAGGAGTTGAACGATTCAAACGGGTCCTGAAAGACCGCCTGCACCTCGCGCCGGAAGTCGCGCCGTTGGCCGCCGGAGAGATGGCGCAAGTCCGCCCCGCGGAAGCGCACGGCGCCCTTGGTGGGCGTCTCCAGACCCAGCAGAAGACGCGCCATCGTACTCTTGCCGCTGCCGCTTTCACCCACCACGCCCGTGATCGACGGGCGCGTGGCATCGATGCGGAAGGAAAAGTCGCGCAGGGCCACCGTCACGGCGCGCCGGCTGACGCCGCTGCTAAAGACTTTGGTGATGTCATCGGCTTCAAGCAGCGCGGTCATGACTTGGCCTCGCGTGCCGGCGCAGACACGGCGGCATCTTGATTGTGGACTTGATTGTAGACGTTCTCTTTTGGCGCATTCTCGTGAAGAAGGTTTTCCTTGTGGATATTGTCATTGTGCAGGTGGCAAGCCGCCATTTGTGCGGGGGCTACTTCACGGAAGACAGGCTCCTCGCGCAGACAGATATCCATGACGAAGGGGCAGCGCGGGTGGAATACGCAGCCGGCAGGGCGATCCTGGGCCGAGGGCGGCGCGCCTTTGACGACGGCCAATACCTCCTTCTCGTCCAGCGAAGGCAGGCTCTCCATCAAAATGCGCGTGTAGGGGTGTTCCGGCCGGCGGAAGATGGCGCGCACCGGCCCTTCCTCCACCAGCTTGCCCGCGTACATCACGCCGACGCGGCCGGCGAACTGGGCCATCAAGCCCATATCGTGCCCGATCAGGATCACGGCGGCGTTGAGGTCCTCCTGCACCTGGCGCAAGGTCTGCACCACTTGGCGCTGCACCACAACGTCGAGCGCGCTGGTCGGCTCGTCGGCGATGATCAGGCTAGGGCGCAGGCTCATGGCGAAGGCCATGCACACGCGCTGCTTCATGCCGCCGCTCAACTGGTGCGGGTACACATCCGCGACTTCCGGCTTCAACCCCACGCGCACGAGCAGATCCGCCAGGCGCGTGCGCGCCTCGTCGGCGCTGACATCGACGCCGTGGCTGTTCAGCCCGTCGGCATACTGTTGGCGAATGCGGATCACCGGGTTGAGCGAGTTCATGGCTCCCTGCGTCACCAGCGCCACGCTCGCCAGGCGACGCCGGCGCATCTCCTCCTCGTCCAGCGTGAGCAGGTTCTCACCGTCCAGCCAAATCTCGCCGGACTCGATGCGCCCAGGCGGGCGGATGAGGCGCATGATCGCCAGGGCAATGGTCGACTTGCCGGAACCCGACTCGCCGATCAAGCCAAAGCGTTCGCCGGCCTGCACATCGAAGGTGACGTCATCGACCGCCTTCACCGTGCCGCCCGGCGTGTGGTAGTAGACGCGCAGGTCTTTTACTTCAAGGAGAGAAGTCATCGTCGCGTAGCCCTGTCGGATTGAATGGCGCGTTGGAGGGAGCAATGCCATGAGAATCGAGGCGGCATCAAAGCGGGCAACTCTGCACCCGCCCCGCCGGCCGGCCAATTCAATGCATAATGTCAACGCTGCGCATGGACAGTAGGGAAGCGCTTGAAATTATCTAGATTGTCCTAGAGAACGGGGTGTTTGTCAAGGACGACCGACAGTCAGGAATATTTGCAACAAGACGGGGTGGGGCATGCAGATATGCGATCCGAAATGGGAGAAGCTTCTATCCGCCACACAAAAACGGCCTGCTGCACGCCAAGTCGTGCAGCAGGCCGGGTTGTTGCAGAGGATATCGGAGGTACTGTCGTCCGCTAGTAGCGCACGCCCAGCTTCACATTCGAGCCGGGTTCCGTTGCGATCTTGGGATATTCCGTCAGCAGATCCTCGAAAGCCACGACCGGCTGTACCACCGGCTCCGTCATGATGGCCCCGCTCGAGAGTAGCCGCCACGCCACCTCGAAAAGGCGCTTCTCATCCCAGTTGGGGTAGTCCGGGTTGGGTTCGCTGCACGCGCGCGAGAAGACGATGCGCGGGCGGTTCATGTGCGCCTCCGCCCCAAAGTCCACGCCGGCGGGATAGGCGGGTGGGAAGGCGCCGGCGACGACTGTGCCCTCATACGCCACGCCGCGAATCGCGGCCTGCAAGCCGGCCGCGCTGCCGCTATATTCGATGCAGACATCCGCCCCGCGCTTGTGGGTCGCCTTCTTGATCTCCAAGCCTGCGTCACATTCCGCCGGGTTGAGTACGAAGTCGGCGCCGCATTCCTGCGCCACCTGACGGCGCAGCGGCAGCGGATCCACGGCGATCACGGGGTAAGCGCCCGCCAGCTTGGCAATTTGCAGCGCCATCAGGCCGATAGCGCCCATGCCGAAGACCGCTACGGCATCACCGATGCGCACGTGTCCGTCGCGCACCGCGCCCAGCGCAAAGTCCGCCGGGTCCAAGCACGTCGCCGCCTGCCAGGGTACGCCGTCGGGCAGCGCCCACACGGTATCGGGCCAAATGTGCTCCTCGCTAAAGGAGCCGAAGTTAAAAACGCGATCGCCTTTGTGCAACCGCGTCACCTCGGCGCCGGTTTCGATTACCTCGCCTACGCCAATGTTGCCCAGGCGGAAGGGATAGCGCACGCCCTCCTGCTGATTCATAAAGACCTGATACTCGGCGTCATACGCGCCGCGCGGCGCGGCATAGCCCTTGTAGAAGGCCATTTCCGTGCCATGCTTGGCCGCCGCGAACTGCATGCGGACGCGCACCTCATGCGCCTGCAATGCCCGCGGCTCAACCTCGCGGAAGGCCAATGTCTCTTTGGCGGTGACAACCAGCTCGCGTGTCATATGCTCAATCTTCTCCTACTTTTTGTTGTGTTGGGAAGCCGTAATCGGACGAAATGAAAGGATTATTGGGAGGACATCTTGGTTCGGCGGACGCGGGTTACTCTCAAGCCATTATACCCGTGATTCGCCCCCTATGGCATAATCTCCGGCTCCGGCGCGAGCGCCGCGGGCTGACCCGTGCGCGCCGACTGCATGGCCGCATCAAAGACGCGCATTGCCTGCAGCGCCTGTTCCGGCTTTACGGTTAACTCCGCGCCGCGCAGCAGCACATCAGCAATGTTGTCATAGTAAGACGTCCACGCGCCGGGCACGCCCTCCACGGCGAATTCCTGCGGTTCGCCGTCGCGCACGCTCCACACCGTAGCGCGCAGGTTGGGATCCTCGTGCGCCGTCTCGATATGCCCGGCGCGCATGGCGTCCTCCTGCGGGTCCAGCCCCCACTTCACCAGGCCGCCCATGTCGCCAAGCACATACCAGCGCGGCTTGGGCACGCCGGCGAGATTGCCGATTTCGATCTCGTAGAGCACGCCGTTGGCGAAGGTCAGCAGCAGCTTGGCATAGCTGCCGATGTCGATCTGCCACGCATCCTGGTGTAGGATCGTGCAGTAGACCTGCGTCACGTCCGCGGGTACAAGCTGCAGCGCCTGGTCGACAAAGTGCGCCGGCCAATCGAATAAGATGCCGCCGCTGGCCTGCGCCTGTGCGCGCCAGCCGCGCGGCTTGCGATACCCCATAATCGCGGCCTGAAACAGATAGGGGGCGCCCAGCCAACCTTCCGCCAACACGCGCTGCAGCGTCAGAAAATCCCCGTCCCAGCGCCGATTCTGGAAGACTGAGAGCATCACGCCGTTACGCCGGCTTGCCGCGATCATCTCCGCCGCTTCGGCTGCGTTCATCGCCATGATCTTGTCGCTGACGACATGTTTGCCCGCGTCCATCGCCCGGACCGACAGCTCCTTGTGCGTATCGTGCGGTGTGGCGATCACCACGAGATCGACCTGTTCGTCGCCCAGCGCCTCGCCGATGCCGGCGTAGATCTTGGCGCCGGGATGCTCGGCGGCCGCGGCTC
>JBBSBO010000039.1:0-10309 GCA_038251215.1 Caldilineales bacterium | reverse complement strand
GCCATCCTGTGCTCCAAGCTGGGCGCCGACCCCTTCCTGGGCCACCTCTTTCCCGACGGCATCGTCGTCTGCGGGCGCAATGTGGCGGTCGTGCCCTATGTCGACCCCGGCTTCCAGCTCGCCAAGGCTGTGCGCGACGAGCTGCACCGCTTCCAAGATGCCTACGGCCACGCGCCCAAGCTGCTGTTGATGGTCAACCATGGATTGGTCGGCCTGGGCCAATCGGCGCAGGAAGCGTTCAACATCAACCTGATGGCGGACAAGTGGGCCAAGGTCCTGCAAGGGACCTACGCCCTGGGCGGGCCGAACTTCCTGCCCGCGCAGCACATGGAGCGCATCGACAGCCGCCCGGATGAACACTATCGTCGCCGGACGCTGGGCAGCGCCTGATAGCGTTCGCCGCATTCATGCAGCACGCTGAAAGATTGGACACGGAAAGACTGGAAAGCGGCCTATGCAGCACGTAACGCCGAGCGAACCCGCCTTGACTGCGCCCTCCGACGCCCTGCGCACCGAGGAGCGGCGCAAGCGCATCATCGACGCGCTGCGTCAGAATGATGCCGTTACGGTCACCGACCTCAGCGCCTGGCTCAATGTCTCCGACGTGACCATCCGCAAGGACTTGCAAAACCTGGAGGACCAAGGCTACCTGACGCGCGTGCGCGGCGGCGCCGTTTTCTCCGGGCGCGGGCAGCTCGAGCTGCGCTTCGCCGCCCGCCAGCAGATCTGCCTGGAAGAGAAGCGGCGCATCGCCCTGCGCGCCGTCGACTTCGTGCAGCCCGGCTCCACCATCTATCTGGACGCCAGCAGCACCGTCTTCCAGATGACGCGCCTGCTGCGCAACCTCAGCGGGCTGACGGTGGTGACCACCGGCCTCTATGCCGCGCTGGAGTTGAGCTTCGCCCTCGACGTGACGACCATCGTCGTCGGCGGCATTCTGCGCCGCCAGTCGAGCAATGTCGTCGACCTGCTCTCGCCGGAGATGCTGCGCCGCCTGCACGTGGACTTCGCCTTCCTCGGCTGTCGCGGCTTCACCGTCGAACACGGCATGATGGAGTCCGACCTGCGCGAGGCGCAACTGAAGCGCGGCATGGCCAAAGCCGCCCGCCAGGTGATCGGCCTGGCGGACCACACCAAGATCGGCGAGGTCTTCATCGCCTCCTCGCTGCTGCCGGACGAGATGCACACCCTGATCACCGACCAGGGCCTGCCCGCCGAGCAGCGCGCCGCCATCGCGGAAACCGGCTTGCGCCTGGAAGTGGTGTAGCGCCACATTTCCAGAATACTCGTAGTAACGACTTCAGTCGTTTGCCCGCTGCTGTGACTGTCAGCCGGGGTGGGAACGACTTCAACGTTTGGTGTGAGATAAGTATCAGAAATCGACCAAGTCCGCGAAGGCAAGCCAGTTGCGACCGAGACGATGATTGGGCCAGATGCAAAAGTTGTGCAGCGAAACGGTGGCTCTCAGACGGGCGCGAAAGCCTTGCAGGTCGTGGGGACGGTCGCGGTCGAGACGGAAGGCGCCGAGCAACTTAGCATGGGTGGTCTCCACGATTTGGCGCAGGCCGGCGTGCCAGCGGCGGAGCCGCTTAGGCCAGGGGTGGCGTGCCCGGTGGCGTTCGCGGCCACAGAAGCCGTTGTCGGCGAGGTAGCAGCCGTTGCTGGGCTGGCCGACAACGGGCAGTCTAGAACGCCGGCAGGCCCGCGCCGCCGGAAAGGTTTCCGATATGGGTTGTTCCTTGGTGCTGGCGGGGGCCAGGCCAAAGCCGGTGAGCAGACCCTGGGGCGTGCAGGCTGTCATCACTTGGAAGCCTTTGAAGTAGCCAAGCGGTTGCAGTAGCCACGGTCGCTGAAGCCGGCCAACCACCCGTGCCCACGGCGGCTCACGTTGCGGACGCGGCAACCCATCGTGTCCAACGCTTCATAGCAATCGTCGGCGCGGCGCAGCTGTTGCGCCACGGCCAGCCCAAAGCCGATCAGGCTGACGCAGGCCTTGTTATTGCCCTATATACCCCGCCGCACACACGCCACAAGGAGCATCACCATGTCCGACATGTTTCCCCAGACCATGGGTCAGCAGTTTGGCCGGCGTTCCTGGGCCGAGCCGTGGAAAATCAAGATGGTCGAGCCGATCTTCATGATCAGCCGCGAGGCGCGCGCCGCCGCCCTGGACGCGGCCGGCTACAACACCTTCCTGCTGCGCTCGGAGGATGTGTACATCGACCTGCTCACCGACAGCGGCACCAACGCCATGAGCGACCGCCAGTGGGCGGGCATGATGCTGGGCGACGAGGCCTATGCCGGCAGCCGCAACTTCTATCACCTGGAAGACGCCATCCGCACCTACTACGGCTATCGCCACATCGTGCCCACGCACCAGGGGCGCGGGGCCGAGCATCTGATCAGCAAGGCCGCCATCCAGCCGGGCCAGTTCATTCCCGGCAACATGTACTTCACCACCACGCGCCTGCACCAAGAGCTGGCGGGCGGTACGTTCGTGGACGTGATCGTCGACGAAGCGCACGACCCCGCCAGTCTGCACCCCTTCAAGGGCAATGTCGACCTGGACAAGCTGCAAGCGCTGATCGACCGCGTGGGCGCGGCGCAGATCGCGTATGTCAGCCTGGCGGGCACGGTCAACATGGCGGGCGGGCAGCCCGTGAGCATAGCTAACGTGCGCGCCCTGCGCGCCCTGTGCGAGCGCTACGGCATCGTCCTCTATCTGGACGCCACGCGCATGGCGGAGAACTGCTTCTTCATCCAGGAGCGCGAGGAGGGCTATGCGGACAAGCCTATCGCCGCCATTCTCAAGGAATTTTGCAGCTATACCGATGGCGCGTGGATGAGCGCCAAGAAGGACAACCTGGTCAACATCGGCGGCTGGCTGGCGGTGAACGACCAGGAGATCTTCGACCGGGCGCGCAACATGGTGGTGATCTACGAAGGGCTGCACACCTACGGCGGCATGGCGGGCCGCGACATGGAAGCCGTCGCCATCGGCATCGAGGAGTCGGTGCAGGACGCCCACATGCGCTCGCGCGTGGGCCAGGTGCGCTACCTGGGCGAGCTGCTCACCGACTGGGGCGTGCCCATTGTGCAGCCCATCGGCGGGCACGCCATCTTCCTGGACGCCAAGCGCTTCTACCCGCACCTGGCGCAGGACGTCTTCCCCAGCCAAACGCTGGCGGCGGAGTTGTACCTGGACTCCGGCGTGCGCAGCATGGAGCGCGGCATCGTCAGCGCGGGCCGCGACCCCGAGACGGGGGAGCATCGCCATCCCGCCCTGGAGCTGACGCGGCTCACGATCCCGCGCCGCGTCTACACGCAGGCGCACATGGACGTCGTCGCCGAGTCGGTGAAGGCGGTCTACGACCAGCGTGAGCAGACGCGCGGCCTGAAGATGGTGTACGAGCCGCAATATCTGCGCTTCTTCCAGGCGCGCTTCGAGGCGCTGTAGGGCAGGGCAACCGATTTACCGCAGAGGGCGCGGAGGACGCAGAGGAAAAAGAGGAAATAGCGTTGGCTGTTCTCTGCGGTAGATCTTTTCTTCGCCCTCACGATGCCTATACCCTTGCTGGACTTGACTATCCGTCTGTTGTAGCTGGCGAAAGGAATTTGCCGTGTCTGAATCATCCGAAGAACAAGCGCGCCTGGAGCAAGCCGAAGGCGCGGTCAACACCTACTCGCGGCCGAGCGACCTCAAGATCACCGATATGCGCCTGGCGGTGGTGTGCAGCAACTACGACTACCCCATCCTGCGCATCGATACCAACCAGGGCGTCTACGGCATCGGCGAGGTGCGCGACGCGGGCCATAAGGAGAACGCGCTGCAATACAAGAGCCTGCTCCTGGGCCAAAATCCGTGCAATATCGACATGATCTTCCGCGCCATCAAGAAGTTCGGCAACTGGGGGCGCGAGGGAGGCGGCGTCTCCGGCATCGAGATCGCGCTGTGGGACCTGATCGGCAAGGTCTACGGCGTGCCCTGCTACCAGTTCCTGGGCGGCAAGTATTGCGACAAGGTGCGCATCTACGCCGACACGCCCGCCCCCGCGGAGATGACGCCGGAGGGCTACGTGGCGCGCGTCAAGGAGCGGCTGGCGCTGGGCCTCACCTTCATCAAGTTCGACATTCGCCCGCAGCTCTTCGAGGAAACCCCCGGCGGGACCATCGGCCAAGCCACGCGCTTCGAGTACGCGCTGGGCAACCGCTGGAGCGCGCCGGGCGCCGGCTATGGCACGCGCTTCTCCGACGCGGCCATTGCCCGCGCCGTGGAGGTGGTCGCCGCCATCCGCCAGGCCGCGGGCTGGGACATCTCGCTCTGCACCGACCATTTCGGTCATGGCTACATGACGGCCAAAGAGGTGATCCGCCTGGGCAACGCCCTGGAGCCGTTCGGCCTGGCGTGGATCGAGGACCCCATGCGTTGGTGGGACATCGACGGGCACAAGCGTGTGACCGACGCCATCGGCACGCCCATCGCCGCGGGCGAGGAGTTGTATCTGTGGGACGGCTTCCGCGAGATGATCGAGAAGCGCGCGGTGGACATCGTTCACCCGGACTTGCTCACCTCCGGCGGCATGTTGGAGACGAAGAAGATCGCGGATTATGCCGAGCGCTACGGCATGCCCACGGCGCTGCACTTCGCCGGCTCGCCCATCGCCTTTATGGCCGCGCTGCACACCGCCGCCGCTATCCCCAGCTTTGTGGCGTTGGAGCATCACGGGCTGGACCTGCCCTTCTGGGAGGGGCTGGTGGATGGGCTGCCGCGGCCCTATATGCAGGACGGCTACGTCGCCGTGCCGGAGAAGCCGGGCCTGGGCATCGACCTCAACCTGGAGGGCATCGAGGCCAACTTGCGCTTCCCCGGCCTCTTCGCGCCGACGGCCGAGTGGGACGCGCCCAAGCTGGGCTTCTGGCAGCCAGACAAGCGCTGGGACAAGTGAAAAGCGGTTCACCAGTGATGATATGTAGTTCCCATGAAAGGACCCGCCCGTGCCCGCCCAGTTCGGCGTCTATTCGGAAGTAGGCCGCCTACGCAAGGTGATGGTGCATCGCCCGGACTTGGCGCTGCGCCGGCTGACGCCCGCCAACCACGACGCGCTCCTCTTTGACGACGTGCTCTGGGTGGAGCACGCGCAGAAGGAACACGACGCCTTCGTCGAGGTCATGATCGACTGGGGCGTGGATGTCTACTACATCGAGAACCTGCTCGCCGAAACGCTGGAAGCCGACGCCGAGGCCAAACGCGCCATCATCGCGCGCACCGTCACCGAGATGACCGTCGGCGTCTCGCTCGTGGACGAAGTGCGCGCTTACCTGCTGGCGATGACGCCCGCCGAGCTGGCTGTGCGCCTGATCGGCGGGCTGACCCTGGACGAGATGGGCATGGACCTGGGCCGCCTCGCCCGGCAGTCGGTGCTGGCCGCCTCCTTTCGCTATACCGATTCGCCCTTCGTGCTGCCGCCGCTGCCCAACACGCTCTTCACGCGCGATTCGTCATGCTGGATCTACAACGGCGTCTCGCTGAACCCCATGTACTCGCGCGCCCGTCGCCTGGAGACCGTTAACGTGGCGGCTATCTACCAGGCGCACCCCATGTTCCGCCAGGCCGAATTCAACTTCTGGTACCCGCCCGGCGGTGACGACAGCCGCTTCAACGTGGAGGACTTCGGCCTGGCTTCGCTGGAGGGCGGCGACGTGATGCCCATCGGCAACAAGACGGTGCTGATCGGCATGAGCGAGCGCACGCAAAGCCGCATGGTCGAGCAGCTGGCCCGCGCCCTCTTTGCCGCCGGCGCAGCCGAGCGCGTGATCGCCTGCCTGCTCGCCACCAAGGACCGGGCGCACATGCATCTGGACACCGTCTTCACCATGCTCGACCGCGATGTGGTCACCGTCTTCCCTAAGGTGGCGCTGGCGATCCGCGCCTTCAGCATCCGCCCCGGCAGCCGGGAGCCTGGCAGCCAAGAAAATGCCTTCGACGTGCGCGAGGAGCCGAGCTTCCTGGCCGCGGTGGCCGACGCCCTGGGCGTGGCGGATCTGCGCGTGGTGCATACCGGCGGCGACGAGTACCAGGCCGCGCGCGAGCAGTGGGACGACGCCAACAACCTGATCGCGCTGGAGCCGGGCGTGGTCATCGGCTATGAAAAGAACACGCACACCATTCGCAACATGCGCAAGGCGGGCGTGCGCGTCATCCCCATCCAGGGCTTTGAGCTGGGCAAGGGCCGCGGCGGCGGTCACTGTATGACCTGTCCGCTGCTGCGCGACGCCATTTAGGGCGGAAAAACTGACAACCGCAAAGAGCGCAAAGAACGCAAAGAAAAAGCAACAGCAAGAACAGCAAGCAATCAGGTTGTCCACGCAT
Source organism: Caldilineales bacterium (assembly GCA_038251215.1). GTDB lineage: Bacteria > Chloroflexota > Anaerolineae > Caldilineales > Caldilineaceae > JASGTU01. Next base: position 3,939 of record JBBSBO010000039.1, on the reverse strand, counting down.
CTTCATCACTTCTTAACATCTCCTTCAGAACTGCCCTATACGCCTGTGCTAGAGTTGTCCTGAAGTGGGCAGGGTGTTGCGTCATGCGTCAGACGTCAGGCGTAGCCGCCCCTGCGCGTAGCGAATTGGGCGCTGCCTGGATTTAGCTCTAGAATGACATTGTGGACAAACTTAGCGTGAGCAAACCGATCCAGGCGGGCGACGGCTCCGTGCTCGTCATCGAAATCCAGGATATGACCAAGACCTACCTCATGGGCCTGACCGAGGTGCATGCCCTGCGCGGCGTGTCGCTGACCATCCGGCCCGGCGAGTACGTCGCCATCGTCGGGGCCAGCGGCTCCGGCAAGAGTACGCTGATGAATATGATCGGCCTGCTCGACCGGCCTACGTCGGGCAGCTACCGCATCCGCGGGGAAGAGGTGAGCGATCTCAGCCGCCGGCGCATGGCCGACCTGCGCAACCGCGAGATCGGCTTCATCTTCCAGAGCTTCAACCTGTTGGCCCGCACCAGCGCCTTGCGCCAGGTGCAGCTGCCGCTCTTCTATGCCGGGACGCCCGGGGGCCAATCTAAGCAGCGCGCCGCTGACGCCCTGGAGCGCGTGGGCCTGGGCGACCGCATCAACCACCGCCCCGACGAGCTTTCCGGCGGGCAACAGCAGCGCGTCGCCATCGCCCGCGCTTTGGTCAACAACCCCAGCCTGCTCCTCGCCGACGAGCCGACCGGCGCGCTCGACTCGAAGACGGGCGAAGAGCTGCTGCTGCTCTTCGACGAACTGCACAGCCAGGGCATGACGTTGGTGGTCGTGACGCACGACGACCATGTGGCGCACCGCGCCGAGCGCATCGTCACCCTGCGCGACGGCGTGGTCATCTCCGACGAGCCGGTGATCGCACGCGCCCCCACCACCCGCACCCCAGACGACCCTGCCGGAGACGCCCAGCCCGCATGAAAGTCATCCGCTATTTTGCCGTGGCGCTGGACAGCATCCGCGCCAACAAGCTGCGTTCCTCGCTCACCATGCTCGGCATCATCATCGGCGTGGCGGCGGTGCTCACGACGATGGGCATCGGCAGCGGCGCCGCGGCCAGCATCACGCAGCGCATCGAAAGCCAGGGCACGAATTTGCTCTCGGTCAACGCAGGCGGCGGCGGGGGGTCTACGTCTTCCACCCTGACGATGGGCGACGCCGAAGCCCTGTCCGACATCTCACTGCACCCGGCCTTGCTGGTGGTCGTGCCGGAGTACACCGCCTCCGCCACGCTCACCAACGCCGCCACGGACAGCCAGAGCCAGGTGGTGGGCACGTCGCCGGCCTATGCTGTCGTGCGCAATTTAGAGATGGCCGCAGGCCGCTTCTTCGATGAGGCGGAGAACGACGTCAACGAGCGCGTGCTTGTGTTGGGTAACACGGTCGCCGCCGACCTCTTTGCCGTGGCGGACGACGCGCTGGGCCAACAGGTGCGCGTCAACGGCGAGCCGTTTATGGTGGTGGGCGTGCTGGCGGAGAGCGGCAGCGCCGGCTTCGGCGGCCCCGACAGCCGCGCCAATGTGCCGATCGGCGTGGCGCAAGGCCGCCTCATCAACGCGCCGCGCTATCGCGGCGACTACACCATCACCGGCCTGAGCATCCAGGCCGACGGCACGCGCATGGATGCCGCCGAGTTGCAGATTGAGCAGACGATGCGCCTGCGCCACATGCTCGGCCCGGACGACGAGAACGACTTCTCCATCTTCAACCAGGCCAGCCTGCTGGAAGTGGCGGGCGAGGTGGCGCAGACGCTCACCGTCTTCTTGGGCAGCATCGGGGCCATCAGCCTGCTGGTGGGCGGCATCGGCATCATGAACATCATGCTCGTCTCCGTCACGGAGCGCACGCGTGAGATCGGCCTGCGCAAGGCCGTCGGCGCGCACGACCGCGATATCCTGCTGCAATTTCTGATCGAGTCGCTGGTGCTCGCCACTATCGGCGGGCTGATCGGCATGGGCATCAGCTTCGGCCTTGCCTTTGCCGTGGGGCGCATCCCCAACTTCCCCTTCTCCGTCATCATCCAGCCACAAGCGCTGCTGCTCGCCCTGGGCGTCAGCTCGGCCAGCGGCTTTGTCTTCGGCATTTACCCCGCGATGCGCGCCACGCGCCTCGACCCCATCGAAGCGCTGCGCTTTGAGTAACCGGCAGCTAGGAGAGCCTGGAATGTCTCGCAAAGGTTGGATCATGCTGGTTGTGGCGCTTGTGCTGGTCGCGGCCGCCTATTTCTTTGCCACCGCCACGGAAATGGGCCAAGGGATCGTTGCTTCGGTCACCGGCGACGCCCCAGCCGCCGCGCCCGCGGCCCAGGGCGATGCCGTTCTGCCTGAAGGCGCCGGCACGGTGCAGATCCAACCCGCCGATAGCATGTTGGGCGAGGTCAGCGCCTCCGGCAATATCGACTTGGTGACGCTGCGCTCGGTCGTGGCGGATGTGGGGGGCACGGTCGCGAGCGTTGCCGTCAACCCCGGCGACACGGTGCAGCACGGCGACCCGCTGCTGGCGCTCAGCAGCGTGGAACTGGAACGCGAGGCGCGCCGCGCCGAGCTTAGCGTGGAAACGGCCAAGACGCAGCTGGCGCAGTTGACCGAAGCCGCCGACCCCGCCGACATCGCCGCGGCCGAGGCGGATCTAGCCAAAGCACAGGAGACGCTGGTCGAGACGCGCCAGGGTCCCAGCGCCGAAGAACTGTCCGCCGCGCGCAGCACGCTGGCCTCCGCCCAGGCGCACTACAACGAGCTGGTCGACGGCCCGACCGCGGCCGAACTGACCCAACTGAGTGCGGACCTGCGTAAGAAGGAAGTCGCCCTGCAAAAGGCGCAGGAGGACTACGACAAGATCGCCTGGCAGACCAACTCGGGCATGACCTCGCAGGCCGCGGCTTTGCAAGACGCCACCATCGACTACGAAACGGCGCAGGCCGCCTACGCTGAATCCACCGCCGCGGCCGCCACCTCCGACCTGGAGTCGGCGCGCAGCAGCATCCAGGACGCCCAGGTCAAGCTGGACGATCTGCTCAACTCGCCCACGCCCGCCGAGATCGCGAGCGCCGAGGCCACGGTCGCCCAGGCCCAGGCCGGCCTCGCCACCCTCCAGACCGGCCCGTCCAACCTGGACTTGCAGGACAGCCAGATCAGCCTGGAGAAGGCCATTGTCGACCTGGAAGAGGCCTATACGAATTTGGCGAAGGCCAAGATCACCTCGCCCATCGACGGCGTGGTGATCGACGTGGCGGTGGACGTGGGCGAGCGCGTCAGCCAAAACGCCATCGTCGCCGCGGTGGCCGACGCGACACAGTTGGAGCTGACTGTAAATGTGGCCGAGATCGATGTGGTGAAGCTCGCACCCGGGCAGCCCGCCCAGATCGAAATCGACGCCATGCCCGGGCGCACCTTCAACGGCGTGGTGGACTACATCGCCCCCTCCAGCGATTCCTCTTCCGGCGTCGTCTACTACCCGGTCACCATCCGCCTGGAGCCGGAGGCGCTGGACGGCGTGCTGCCCGGCATGACCGCCGTCGCCACCATGCAGGACACCGCGGCGGTGGCTGCCGACGCCTGGCTTGTGCCCAGCAACGCCATCCGCTTGCAGGGTAACGGCGCCACCGTGACGGTGGTGCGCAACGGCGCCACGCAGCCCATCGCCGTGACGCCGAGCAGCGTGCAGGGCGAGTGGACCGTGGTCGAGTCGCCGGAGTTGCAGGCGGGCGACCAGGTAGTGGGCAGCCTCACCTCCTTTGTGGGCAACGATAACTTCCGCTTTGGCGGCGCCATGCCGGGCATCCCTGGCGGCAGCGGTAGACCTTCAGGTAATCGCTAGATAGGATAGGCACATGCAGCGGCGTTCCGCTTTTGTTACGGACCTGATGGTTTTGCTCGGCGCGCTGGCGGCGCTGGCGCTCGTGCTGGGCGCG
>JBBSBO010000038.1:0-10360 GCA_038251215.1 Caldilineales bacterium | reverse complement strand
GCCCACGCTTTGCGCGTCGACGAGATGGATCTGGCTGTAGACCGTTGCCAACGCGGTCAGGCTTTGTTCCAGGCGCAGCGAGGCTTCGCGCATACGCGCGTCCAGTTCGGCTAGGGACTGCCACTGGCGCTGCTTGCCCGTGAGCACGTCATCCAGTTGTTTCTGGACAGCCGGGCTGGTTTCCTGTTTGCGGCGCGTTTGCAGGCGGGCAATTTCCTGGGGGAGCATGTCGCGCTCGCGGCCCAGCAGGTCATCGCCGCGGTAGGCGGCTAGGCGCAGCGCCAGGGCGTAGATGTTGCCCACCCAATCTGTGATGCGACTGGCGGTGTCCTCCAGGCGCTCGCGGATCGGCCCGTCGTCCTGTTGGCGGATCTGCGTTTCGATACGGCGCTGATACTCCAGCGCAGTTTCGACCTGGCCGCGCAGTTCTTTGTCCTGGATGGTTCTGGGGTCAAACTGCTCTTGATAGAGGCGCAGCAACACATTGGCGTTGGCGTTGGCGTCGGTCAGGCTGGAATAGACGAGGAGTACGACGGCGATCAGGCCGAGCAAGGGCCAGCCGAAGCGGGGCCACCAAAAGAAGGGGCGCGGCAGCAGGAAGGTAAGGACGATAGTGGCAGCCAGGATCAGGGCGGTCTCCCAGCGGAAGAACGCATATTGGATGAGGGTGCTTTGCGCTCGCTGCTGTAGTTCGGTTCGTGTGGTAGACATATCGCTATCAGACTCGCGCCTTCTTCGCTTGGGGCCAACGGATCGGGCCGGTGAGTTGGTCCGATGCGTTGGTCCGATGGACTAGGCCGGCGGGCGCGGCTAGAAATAGGTTGAGATCAGGCGGTACAGTTCCTCGATGTCCGTTTCATCGGCGCGCCGGAACTGCCCGTCGCCGATGTCCGCCATGCGCCTGAGCAGCGTGTCGTCCGCATCCTCGCCGAAGGCCACCGTAAAGAGAACGACCGCGCCCGTGTTGCCGGACTCGAGCAGGCGCGCGAGGTCGTTGAGCGAGCCGCGGCTCTTGTTGTCCAGGCCGTCGGTCATGATGACGACGGCGTTGATGGCCTGGTCGTCGGCCTGGGCTTCGAGGTCTTGCACGGCGGCGTAGACGGCGTCAATCAGCGCGGTGCCGCCGACGGCCTCCATGCGGTCGATGACGGACTGCATGTCGTTCCGGCTCCGCTCATCGAGAGTGGTAAGCGGGGTGAAGCTCTTGACGGAGTCGGCGAACTCGACGATGCCGACGCGATCGCGTTCGCCCTGCACTTGCGCAACGAAGGCCGTGAGCGCCTCGCGCGTGCGGTCGATCTTGTCGCCTTCCATGCTGCCGCTGGTGTCCACCACCAGATAGACGTTAGTGGGGCGCTTGGTGTAGCGCCAGGCATTGAGTACGACATCGACGACGGCGGGCGAGGGCATTTGCAGCGTGGTCTGCGGTTGGCGCCAGTCTACGGCATCTGTATTGGCGAAAGGGCTGCCCAAGCCGTCCAGCGAGATGCTGAGGTCGGCGGGGCGGTAGCCGGCGGCGAGCAGCGCCATCTGGCTGTCCTGGCTGGTGAGGAAATTGGCGAAGGCGCGATAGGTGAGGCGCTGATTCTCCGTCACGGCTAGCTCACTTGCCTGGGCGCCCAACTCCAACAGGGCGAGCGGGTGGTCCGTCCACAGCGTGCCCTCGGAGGGGTAGATGGCGACCAGACGCTGGTCCGGGTGCGTGCGATTCCACTCCAGGACGACGCGCTCTTGGCCTACGAAAGCGTCGAGGAAGGCGCGGCCCTCCTCCGCCAGGCGCTCGACGATGACCTCCTCGCCTTCGCCATAGAAGCGGATGGTCGACTCGACCGACTGTACGTAGTCGAGGGTGGACTGGGCGGTGGCGGCCTCTTCAGTCAGGCCGCGCACCAAGCCGGCCCCGGCATAGAACTCGGCGAGCGTCGCCAGCAGGCCGCTGGCGGTGTTGGTGCTGGAATGGTTCCACTTGAATTCCGGGTCGGAGGTGGCGACGCGCTGGATGTCCTGCCAGCCCACGGGCTGGTCGGGCCAACCCAATTGGCGGGCGACTTCTTCCCAGGCTGCGATCACCACCGGGCTGACGGCGTAGCGGATCTGCCCGCTGGTGCGGCGTTGGCCCAGGGGGATGATGCTGCCGCTGTCCTGGCTGATGCCGGACGCGGCCCAGCGCTGCTCAAGCTGGTCGAGCCAGAGACTGCTGTCGGGGGAGATGGCCTGGAAGGAGGGACTAGCCAGCGCCTCCGCGATCATGGCATCGGGCGCGAGGCTGCGGATGGTGACGGACATGTCGCGCCCGTCGGGCGTTTTCTGCCCGAGCGCGTTAAAGGCGTCCGTCAGTTCGCTCAGTACCGGGGCCATGACGGGCGAGACCGCGATGGTCAGGTCGGCGCTGTCTGTCGTCCAGGCGGGGACATCGGGCGCAGGTTCGCTTGCCTGGTTGAAGAGCGAACCTGCGATCCACGTGCTGCTGCGGAAGGTGGCGGTGCAGCAGAAGAGGACGCTAGCCGCCGCGACGACCGCTACCAGCAAGAAGTTGCGGTTGCGCGTCGCCACATCGGCGCGCTTTGTGGCGGGCTGTGTGGCGGGCTGCGAAGGTGCGCGTTTGCGGCTCATGGCATCGGCCTCACTGCGCCACGTTGAGTTCAAACCAGCGCAGCAGCGTCAAGAGTACGTCGCGGTCCGGGCTGCGCATGGCGGAGGTGCGGGGGACGACGCTCTGTACGCCTTGCTCCTGCCACTGCGTGAAGAGGCTGTTCTCGACGGCATCCACGGCGATGTTGGGGTTGGCGGGGCGCAGGCCGAACTCCAGGGCGGCCTGCTGTTGCTCGTCGGAGAGCAGGAAGCGCTGGAACTCCAGGGCGGCGTTCTTTTGCAGGGCGGTGGTTTCCGGGCCGACCCACACGCTGAAGGGAAAGTCGAACCAGGTCACATAGTCGGGGTAGTAGATGCGCAGCGGGTCTTCCCAGCGCGTGACGATGCCCTGCATGTTTTGCAGCAAGTCGCTTTCCAGCAGCTGACCGCCGTCGCCCACGCTATAGCCGAAGAGGGCGAAGTCCTCGGCGGTATAGGCGCTGGCGCTGCTGAAGTCGGTGACTGCGCCCATCAACTCGGCTAGCCAGGCTTGGAATTCCGGGTTGGTGACGTCTTCGACCGAAATATTGGTGCGGTCGTAATATTCGCCCGCCATGGCGATCATGGCGGCGAGGCCGCCCACGTTTTTGCTGGGGTTGGGCACGACCAGCTTGAAGAAACCCCAGCTGGGGTCGCCGCCCAGTTCGGGCCAGCCGCCTTTGGCCGTGGCCGCGTCGTGAATAGTAGACCAGTTGATGTCGCCGAACTTCTCCTCCAGCACCTGGGCGCGGCTGTTGTACAGGCCCCAGGCGAAGAGGCTGATGGCAATGGGGCGGGCGCGGTATTCGCCGTCGGTCAGGAAGACGTCACGGCCTAGGCGCTCCTTGTACGAGGCGTTGGCTAGCTCCACGAGATAGCGGCTGTCCGGGATCCAGGCGGTGGGGAAGTCCGCCAGCGCGGCGCGCTCGGCGTCGGTGAGGTCTTCGGGCCGCACGTCGGCGGGCAAGGCGCCGTATTCGTTGCGGTCCCAGCGCCCCAGGGCGGTGAGGCCATCGACGGCGGAGATTTCCACCTGGATGGGCACGCCGTCGACCGTGTGGTCGCCGCCGTTGAACTCCTCCGCGGCGGCGCGCACCCACGGTTCGACGGGCAGGGAGACGAGCACGCGGATCGTGACCGCGTCCGGGCGTTCGACGGTCAGCGCGGCGCCGCCCAGGTCGTTTGATTGTCGGCTCAGCAAGATGGATGCCGCCACGATCAAAATGGCAGCCACGACGATGCCCACAAATATCCAGCGGGTGCGGCTCATTGGTTCAATCTCACATTTCGGTGCAGCCGTGCGTGGCGACGGCTTGTTCCGGCAAATAGCCCGCGGGCAAGAATATGAAGCGCAGAATCGAGCAACAAGCCCGCGGCAAACGGTATGGGAGTTGGCGAGCGACGGGCAGGCCGCCCTGTGCGAAGCGCGAATTGCCTCCGCACAGGGCGCTGCCGGGAAAGGTTATTCGCTCAAGCCTAGGCGTTGGCGGCGTTCAGCCAGCTGGCTGTCGAGGGCGCTGCGCTCCAGCACGTCGTCCATCTGCTGGTCGAGACTGGCGGCGCGGATCTCGCTGGCGGTGCTGGCCTTATCCAGGCGGGCGTTGATGCTTTCGGCGATGCGTCTGACATCGCTGTCGCCCGATCCCATGAGGTCGTCGAGGCTCTTCATGGCCTTGACGGTCGTCTCTTTGCTCTTGGCGAGATCGAGCAGGGCCTGGAGTTCCTCACGCTGCTGCTGCATGGTGGCGAGACGCGCCTCCAGCTTGACCTTGGCGCTGAGCAGTTTGTCGTATTCACCTTGCTGGCGCTGGAGCTGCTCGCTGTAAGTCGCCACCAAGCGCTCGGTGCTGTTGTAGCGGCTCTGCACGGCCGAGGCGGCGCTCTCATTGCCCTCGACCAAGAATGCGTCGATGGCGCGGTCCAACTCGGCGAGCTTCTGCTTGCTGTCGTCCAGCTTGCGGCGGATGGATTTAGCCTCGCCGCCTACGGTGGCGGCGGCGTCTTCCAGGTCCTCCAGGTTATTCTCGACCTGGCGGATATACTGGTCGATCACGGCGGGACTGTTGCTCTGCAGGGCGCGGTCCACCAGATCGTGCAAGTTGGCCGAGATCAGGGTGGAGACTTTTTCTAATAGAGACGCCATCGGTTTTCCTCCTGGTAAAAGGTGAATAGGTGTGCGGTTGGCGGGGAGATTGCGCTCCCCCTAGGGCCCGCCGTTCTGTGTGGCGTTAAGGACTCGACGGGTTCGGCGGCGTCGGCAACCTCGAAAATCAACTTCACGGATCACTACGCAAGTTGGCCCGTTTGGTTGCAGGACTGTTCCGCAACGCGAGTGGCGACCCTATTATAACGCGCGGCGTGGCAAGGGGCAACGAGATATTATTGGCTCCGCACGCCTATTCGGACGCGGCGTGGCGCTCCCATGCGGCCTCGGCGATGGCGCAGATTTTGCCGGTGGAGGGGCGCAGGCCGCTGCTGCGGAAGCCGGGGATGCTCTCCAGTTCGGCAACGGTGCGCGGGGCGGCGGCGGCGATGGCTTTGAGCAGGCTGTTGCCGGCGATTTCGCTCTGATTGCAGCGCTCCGCCACGGCGACCTTCTGGCGCAGCTCTTGCAATTTGACATAAATTTGACGGGTGACTGTGGCGGGCACGCTTGGGGCTTGGGCCGGTTGCGGCTTGGCCTGGGCGCCAGTGGCGCCGGCGGCTTCGGCGGCGCGCTGCTGGTTGAACAGGCCGGCGTCGTCGGCCTGCTCCGGGTTGAGCCGGATCAGGTCGAGGATGGCGGGGCCGTAGTGCGCCAGGCGCTGCTCGCCGATGCCGGGCAGCGCCGCCAGCTCTTCCAGGCCGACGGGCCGCGTCTCGGCGATGCGGCGCATGAGGTCGTTGCCCAGGATCATATAGGGCGGCTGGCCCTGCTGTTCCGCCATTCTGCGCCGCCATGACCACAGCGCTCTTTGCAACGCGGTGTATTGATCGGCGGCGCGTGGGGCTTCGGCAGTTTCGGCCGCGTCAGGCGCGGCGGCGTCCGCGGGCGGCGCGTCCATATGGGCCAGATCGGGGTTATTCGCCAGCCAGGTCTCCGCTTCGGTGCGGCCCTTGAGCGTGGGGGCCAAGACGGGGTAGCCGTTTTGCTCGAAGGGGCGCAGCCGGTGCGCCTCGATCAGGTCGTCGATGTATTGCACGATGGTGACCTCGCCCAGCGCCTTTAGGCGACCGTGATGGCGCGCCTGGTCCGGCTTGACCGGCGCGCGCAGGCTGCCGGCAAGCACGCGCGCCAACCCGCTGCGACCCACTGCTTTGGGCAGGCTGACCAGGCAATCTAGAATCATGGGTTCAATGTCGGCGTCATCCACCAAGACATGTTGCACCGCGTCCGCCGCGGGCAGGTCCGGGCGCACGCCGGTGCAGTTGTCGCACACATCGCAGTGCGTGCGCGGGGGGCTGCCGAAGTGCGCGCTGATATAGCCGTGGCGGCAAGAGTCCGTCGTGGCATAGCCGACGATTTCGTCGATGCGGCGCTGGGCGACGGCGGACGATTGGGCGAGCACGCGTTCGAGACGCCGCGGCATATCGGCGGGCCGCGGGGGCATGACGACGAGCAGCGCGCGGCGGGCGAACTTCAGCTTGAGCTTACTCTGCGCTTCCACTTGCAGGAGGTTGGTTTCGGCCTGATGCAGGGGCCAGACCATGAAGTCGGCGATGTTGGCGGTCTTGAAGGCCGCGGTCTGCCCGGGGCGCAGGGCGAGTCCCTTGAGCAAGCGGTCTAGCGTCTCGTTAGGCGGGTCGTCCTCGGCGCGGGCGGCACGCGGCCGGCCGGGCAGCGAGACGGCGGTTTCCTGCGGAAAGTCGAAGGATCGCTCAAGCAGATCTACGTGTTCGAGCAGGCTGATGGCGACACGCACGGACACCTCGTCGGCGTCCAGCACCTGTTGGATGCGGCGCGTATCCACCACGCCCGCGGCCGACTCGGCGTCGGCGCCGTCTTGGGCGCCATCTTGGGCCTCGTCGTGGGCATCACCGGGGGCAGTGTCGAGGACTATGTCGAGTTGGCTGGCGACGGCGGCGTAGACCCGCTCCAGGAACTCCACGCTAAAGCCATCCGCCTTGGCCCAGCGGCGCAAGTTGGCCCAGTCGTTGTTGCTGTAGAAGAGCACGCCCTGGCTTGGCTTGCCGTCGCGTCCGGCGCGACCGACTTCTTGATAGTACGAGGCCAGGCTGCGCGAGGGGTGGAAATGGACAATGAAGCGGATGTCGGCTTTGTCGATGCCCATGCCGAAGGCAATCGTGGCGACCACGACGCGGCACTGATTTGACATAAAGCGGTCTTGGATCTCGGCGCGGTTGTCTAGGCCAGCGTGATAGGCTTCGGCCTGGATGCTGCGGCGGCGCAGTTCGTAGGCAAGCGATTCGCTCTTGTGGCGACTGTTGACATAAATGATGCCGGGGCCTTGCGTCTCCGCCACAAACTGAAGGAGTGCGGCGAGTTTCTCGTCCTCGTTGTGAAACTGGAGGGCCGTGAGATGGATGTTGTGGCGGAAGATGTCGAGCGAGAGCACGCGGGGGCGCGCCAGTCGCGTGGCTGCGGCCTCGGCCCCGATGGCATTCGCTTTGCCGGTCGCGTCGAAGGCGGCATCGAAAGAGGGGGGGGCGCCGCTGATGTGGTCGACGATTTCGTCGCGCACGCGCGGGGGGGCGGTGGCGGTGATAGCCAGGGCGGGCGGATTGCCCAGTTCCTCGCGCGCCGCCTGCAGAAAGAGGTAGTCGGGCCGAAAGTCGTGGCCCCACAGGCTGACGCAGTGGGCCTCGTCCACGACAAAGAGGCTGATGCCTGCATCGCGCAGGGCGCGCAGAAAGGCGCGCTGGCGCAGCCGTTCCGGCGCGGCGTAGATCAGCTTGTATTGGCCGGCTGCAATGGCCTCCAAGCGCTGGGACAGCTCCTCTTCGGACAGCGTGCTGTTGATGAAGGTGGCGACGGGCCGGGCGGCGGCGGGCAGCCCCTCCACCTGGTCCTTCATCAGCGCGATCAGCGGGCTGATGACGAGGGTGGCGCTCGGCAGCATGAGGGCGGGGAGTTGGTAGCAGAGCGATTTGCCGGCGCCGGTGGGCATGACGACGAGAATCGACTCGCGGCGCAGGACGGTGGCGATGGCTTCGGCCTGTCCCTCGCGTAACTCCATGAAGCCGAAGTGGCGCACGGCTTCGATCTGGATTTTGCGGCGCTCACGGTCGCTGATCTCGATGGATTCCGGCCCGCTAAGCAGGCGATGAAGCTGTTCGGGGTCGGCGAGAAGGGGCTGCTCGACGTCGAAGATCGGGGCGAGGCGGGCGCGCAAGGCATTCAAGCGCAGCAGCCGGCGTTTTTCCAGCTCCAAGCGGACGGCGCGCTCACTCTCTTGGTTGCCCAGAGCGTGGTGCAGCTCGGCGAGGCGCTGCGCCTGTCGTTCGTCGAGGTCAGCCGAAACGCCGGCGCCCAGCCCGCGCAGAACCTGATCGGCGAGGCCGGTGCGGCCGGTGGTGAGGGCGATATGGGCGAGCGCCAGGCCGGCTTCCGGATCTCCGGGCCGTTGGGTGAGGAAGTCCTCGAGAAGCGTTTGGCCGCGTGCGGTGTCGCCTGCCGCGGCGAAGACTTCGGCGGCTGCCGCGACGGCGAGGGCTTGATGCGGATAGGCTTGGCAAAGCGTGGCGGCGGCGGCGAGGGCATGGCCGGCATAGCCGGCGGCGTGCAGGGCGCGCGCCTCGAAGGCGAGGCCGGCGATGGTAACGCTGCGGCGTTGGCGGCGTTCGATGGTGTGCAATGCCTGGTCGAATTGGCCGATCTGGGCTTGGGCGCGCGCTTCGTAGTCAAAGAGAAAGAGCAGCGGCCCATACGCGACGCGCAGGAGGGCGACGGTTTCCAGCAACTCCTGCGGGTCGCCCCACAGCGAGAGATATTCCAGCAGTTCGTCGCGCACATCGGCGGGCAGCGCCGCGATGTGGTCGGGGTTCAGCGGAAATGCTCTGTGCAGCGGGGTCGCCGCTTCCGTGGGATCTGCCATGTGGGTGTGCAGCCTCGTTATGACGTGGGCCGGCGAGAAATCCGGCGTGAGGACAGTGATGATGACTGGGATGATGGTTGCACCATACTTGAGAAGGGCGCTTGCTGTCAACACGCTCGGCAGGCTCAAGCGCCGGCCCGCACCGCCGGCCCGAATTATTGACGCACATAAGCCCGTCTCATATAATCAAGCGAAAACCTGGTCACACCGTTGTTTTCGCGCGCGTACCAAAATGCAGTTGAAGTAGCGGAAGAAGTGATGCGCGAGCGGGCGATGGGCCAGGCGGACATTGCGGCTGCAAGAGGTTATGGCCGACAGAACAATGATGCGTGCCTCACCATGTGGCGCAGGGAGAATGTCACCGATATGAATCGAGTTTTCGTCACTGGACTCAGCGCAATTTCGCCGATTGGCAACGACGTGGAGACTTATTGGCGCAATCTTCTTGCCGGCAAGTCGGGTGCGGCCAAGATTACCCAGTTTGATCCGGGTGATATGCCCTATAATATTGCCTGCGAAGTTAAGGGGTTCGACCCTGAGCAGTACATGGATCGCAAGCTGGCGCGGCGCACCTCGCGCTCGACGCAGTTCGCGGTGGCGGCTTCCAAGCAGGCGTTGGCGGATGCCAATTTGGTCATCGGCCCGGACAACTGGAACCGCGTGGGCGTGGTGATCGCCACGGGCGGCGGCGGCTTTACCGAGATTGAATACGCCGCCATCGGCATGGTGGACAAAGGCTGGCGCAGCATTGGCCCCTTTGTGGTGCCCAACGCCATGGCGAATGCAGTGAGCTGCGTCGTCTCGATTGAGACCGGCGCGCGCGGGCCGGTGATGACGAGCACGGCGGCGTGCGCCAGCGGCCATTATTCGATCTTGGAAGGCTATCACTTCCTCAAGCGCGGCGAGGCCGACGTGATGATCGCAGGCGGGGCCGAATCCGCCATGTCGATGTTGACCATGTCCGCCTTTGGGCGCATGGGGCCGTTGTCCAGCCGCACGGATGACCCGGAACATGCCTGCCGCCCGTTTTCATTTGACCGCGACGGCTTTGTCAGCGGCGAAGGTGCGTGCGTGTTGGTGTTGGAGCGCGAGGAGTTTGCGCGTGCCCGCGGCGCGCGCGTCTATGCCGAGGTGCTGGGCGGGCGGCTGACCGCCGACGCCTTCCACATCACCGCGCCGGACCCCGACGGCGACGGCGCGGCCCGCGCCCTGACCGGCGCGGTGGAGTCCGCCGGCATCCGCGCCGAGGACATCGACGTGGTCTATGCGCACGGCACCGGCACGGTGCTCAACGACATCGGCGAGACGAAGGCCTTGAAGCGAGCCTTCGGCGACCTGGTGTACGGTATGAAGGTGACGAGCATCAAGAGCATGATCGGGCACGGGTTGGGCGCGGCGGGCGCGCAGTCGGCGGTGGCTGCGGTGCTCACGCTGCGCGACGGCTGCGTGCCGCCTACGGTCAACTACACGCCGGACCCGGAGATCGACATCCCCATCGTGGGCAATACGGCGCAGGAGGTGGACGCCGACTGCGTGATTGTCAACGCCTTCGGCTTCGGCGGGCAGAACGTGGTCGCCGTCTTCGGGCGCGTGGATGACGCAGATTAACCTTGCCGGGACGCGGTCTCGGCTGTAAGCGAAACAAAAAAGGGAGATAGCCCAGAGGCCGTCTCCCTTTTTGATTGGTTGGACTATGGCGTGCGGCAGGCGCGGCG
>JBBSBO010000037.1:0-10688 GCA_038251215.1 Caldilineales bacterium | reverse complement strand
CGTTACGATAGAGATAGAGCACATAGAACAAAGTCGCGTTCTGCGGGCCGCCATCCGTGATCAGAAAACCGGCCGTAAAGACCTGGAATGTACCGATGATGCTCATAATCAAATTGAAGAAAATGACCGGCGAAAGCAGCGGCAGGGTAATATTCCAGAGCTGGCGCAAACGGCCCGCCCCGTCTATCTCAGCCGCCTCATAGAAGACATCCGGGATGCCCTGCAAGCCTGCCAGATAGATGATCATGGCCCCGCCCAGCCCCCACAGGCTCATCATGATCAGCGCCCACAGCGCATAGGTCGGGTCTTGCAGCCAGGCGATGCGCGACACGCCGAAAACGCGCAACACGGCGTTGAGCAGCCCGAACTCGGTGTTGAATATCCACGCCCACAGCACGGCGCTGGCTACCGCCGGCACAATGCTGGGCAAATAATAGATCGTGCGAAAGAAAGCGATGCCCTTCGCCTTGGTGTTAATCAGCAGAGCCAGGATCAGGGCCGTCACCAGCCCCAGCGGCACGGAGGCCATCGTATAGAGCGTGGTCACCTTGAGCGACTGCCAAAACAGCTCGTCGGTTCCCAAGCGTATGATGTTCTTGAAGCCTACAAAGCGCGGGGCGCGGATCAAGTTCCAGTCGGTAAAGGTTAGCCAAACGGCAATCAGGGTGGGCGTGAGGAACCAAAAGAGAAAGCCCAGGACAAAGGGCATAATAAACAGATAGCCGGTGATCGTCCGGCGCGTAGCGCTGGGCAGCGAGCTGAACCAGCCCAACTTAGGGGCCGCGACTGCCATTGACTGCGTGGCTGTAGCCATGAGGTAACCTCCCGGGGTGGCAGAAGAGACGGGTGGGCGTTGTCGCCCACCCGCCATAGCTGCTTAACTGCGCGCTTGTTCCTCGTCCAGAATGGCGTTGGCCTCCGGCACGGCGGCGGTCAGCGCCGCCTCAGCGGTCTGGTCGCCGATCCAGATGGCTTCCAGCGCGGGGTTCAGCACGGACGTGGCCCGCGGGTAGCCGATGGGCTGGTAGAGCACCATACCGAAACGGGGCAGATACTCGGTCGCGATCTTGTAATAGTCGGCGGGATGTACGCCCTCGGTGATCCACTCCGTCAAGCCCTCTTCCGTCATCAGCGACGTCTGGCTGGGCAGCCAGAGGCCGGTGCGGCAGAACTGCGTCTGATAGAACGGCGTCGAGAGGAAGCGCACCCATTCCCAGGCGGCGTCCGGATTGGCGCTGCCGCTCATGCCCGCGTGCAGGTGAGCCTGCATGTTGGTGGCGGCCTGGCTCATCATGGGCAGCACGCCGGTGCCGAGCGTGGCCTTCATGTTCTTCATCCAGTCCAACGCCCAGGAGCCGTCAATCGCCATCGCCAGCTTGCCGGTCTCCAACATCTGCGTGTTGGTCATGCCCAGGCCCTGGAAGGCGCTCGAACGCGGCATCACTTGGTGTACAAGCATCAGGTCAGCCAGGTTCTGGATTGCGGCGATGCCTTCGGGGCTGTCGATGTTGATCTTGAGCGTCTCCGGGTCGATCCAGGTCACGCCGTTGATATTAGTAACAGCAGCCAGCGTGGTGCCGGTGGCGTAGTCCCACGTAACGCCCCAGCGATCCACGTTCTCGACGTCAAAGGCGCTATCCCCTGGATGGTTGCCGTTGGCGTCCACGGTGAGCTGGCGCGCCACGTCCACGAAATGCTCCCAGGTCCAAGCCTCGTCCGGGTCATTGCTCGGCCCATCGATGCCCGCCTCGGCGAAGACGTCGGCGTTATAGTAGATGTGCGGCGCAACCCAGCAGGAGCCGATGCCGTACCATTTGCCGTCCACAGTGGAGCGCTGCATCTCTTGCGGCTCGATGAAATAGTCCTCGGCGCCCAGCAGCGGGTCCACTTCTAAATAGTCGGTGAGGTCGAGCAGCAGGCCGTCGCGGATATAGGTGCGATAGACGTCGCTGCCGACGAAGGCCGTGTCGGGCGGCGTGCCGGCGGCGACATTGGTCAGGAACTTCTCGGCGTAGTTCTCCGGCGTGTGCAGCCAGGTTACCTTGCGGTTGGAGTTCTCACTCTCGTACTGGGCGATGGCCGCGCGCACGCCCTCATCCTCGCCGACGCCGCCCCAGCCCATAAAGCTGATCGTCACCACATCGCCCGCCGGCGCGGCGGCGCCGGCTTCGCCGCCCGCCTGTGGTGCAGCCGCCGGTGCAGCACAAGCCGCCAACCCCAGCGCGGCCACCGAAAACCCACTGATCTTGAGAAACTGACGTCTGGACACATTCTGCATGCTCATTGCGAACACTCCATTCTTGGGTGAGGAAAGTGAACGTCGCGACAGTCGGGAAGCCGTGACCTATGAAGAGAAAAGGTGAAGAGAAAAGGGTGAGGAAAGCAACGATATAATTCTGCGCGAGCGCAGATGGAAACGCGGTAATGTTAGTATAGCAAGGGCCAAGCAAAACGACAACTTGTGTTAACAAGCAGCCTAGCCGGCCCACGAAAGCAGCCGGCATCTGTTTACCCACTGGAACACGTACAATAGCAACTTGACGGGGCGGGCAAAACAGAATAAAATGGGTTTATCAATCGTCCCACTCAAACAAATCGTTCGCCCACGTTCCCTGGCGAAGATTGTCTGTTGACCCGGTTGCCTCTTGCGTGGCGGCTCCGCACAGGCAATTTGGTGATCCCTAGATGGTTTCGGCATCCTGGCAGTTCTCCTATTGATCGCGCGCCAGTTTCCCGGATTCTCGTCCGGCGTTCAACACAGTCCTACCCTACCTTTAGGCGATATGTCTGATGCACTTCTTCGATCAGGCACTGAACACTCCAAAACTCCAACCAAATGTCCCAATAGTTCCTTAAGGAGATGGGTCCATGAACAAGCGAATACTTACGATTTTCACCTTCGTCATGGCGCTGGCGCTCGCCCTCAGCGCCTGCGCCGCACCGGCTGCGGCCCCGCAAGCGGGAGGCGAAGCGCCCGCCGCGGCCCCGGCTGAGGCGGCTGCGCCCGACTCTTTGCCCCGCAACGAAACCCTCTACGTAGCGGGCCTACAGTGGGGACCATTCATTACATTCAACCCGCTGGCCCCCAACATTACCTGGCCCAGCGGCGGGCCGAACATGCTCATCTACGAGAATCTGTTCGCCTTCAACGTCGCCACTGGCGCCAATGATCCGCTGCTTGCTAAAGAGATGACCATGGTCGACGACACGACGATGGAAATTACCCTGCAAGACGGCACGGCCTGGCAGGATGGAACCCCGCTGACGGTCGATGACGTGATCTTCTCGTTTGAACTAGCCAAGACTCACGACGACCTCGACTACAGCCTGTTCTGGGATTACGTCACCGAGATGACGGCAACGGGCGACCGGTCCTTCCAGATCAAGCTAAACCCCGAGCAGCTCAACATCGGGCAGGTCAACTTCTGGCTGTCACAAGAGCGCATCCTGCCCAAGCACATTTGGGAAGAGCGCGCGGCGGGCGAAACCGCCCTTTCGCAGATCGTGGATGATGCGCCGGTGGGTTCAGGTCCGTACAAGGTCCTCAACTTCACCAGCGAGCGTGTAGCCCTCGAACGCTATGACGGCTACTGGGGCACGGAAGTCTTCGGTACGCCTGCGCCCAAGTACATCGTCCACCCGATTTTCGACAGCAACGACGCCGGCAACCTGGCCTTCCAGCAAGGCGCGGTAGATCTGTCACAGCAGTTCGCGCCGCAGATCTGGCAGATGTGGGAAGACAAGGGCCTGCCCGTGGGCACATGGTTCAAGGAAACGCCCTACCACATTCCCGGCAACATCCCGCTGCTGCACATCAACATGACGCGGCCCGGCCTGGATAATGTCCTCGTACGCAAGGCGTTGGCCTACTCGATCAACTACGCGCAGATCGCCGAGACCGCCATGTCGCGCTATTCCGTACCGGCGCAGGCGAGTCTGGTTATCCCCAGCGGCGGCGAAGAGAAATACTTCGATGCCGCGCAGACGGCAGAGCTGGGCTGGGAATACAACCCGGAGAAGGCCAAAGAAATCCTGGAAGTCGAGTTGGGCGCAACCAAGGGCAATGACGGCATCTACGTGCTGCCCGACGGCACGCGGCTTGGCCCGTACAAGGTCCTGGCCGTCTACGGTTGGACTGACTGGATGACCGCCGTCGAGCTGGTGGCGCAGAGCGCAACCGAAGCCGGCATCGATGTCTCCACCGAATTCCCGGAGCAGCCTGTGCTCTACTCTCGCCGTAATGCCGGCGACTTCGACATGCTGATCTTCACGCATACCGGCGCTTCGCCCGCCAGCCCGTGGCGTCGCTTCCACGACGTCATGGACATCCGCGGCGTGCCGGCCATGGGCGAGAATGCCTTCTGGAACTGGAATCGCTTTGAAAGCCCCGAAGCCGCCGACCTACTGGATCAGGCCGCCGCGGCCACAGACGTGGAAGAACAGGCCGCGCTGTATAGCCAGCTGGACCGCATCTTCCTGGAGAACATCCCGGTCATCCCGCTCATGTACCGCCCCCTGGAGTTCTATGAGTACAACGAGACGGTGTGGACGGGCTTCCCCAATGCCGACAACCCGGTGGCGCCGCCAATGCAAAACCAGGCGGGGATCCGCATCCCCTTCGTGATCAGCCCGAAATAATGGCGCAGAGCCGCCAGGCGGGCCGCCGCGAAATCGCCGCCGGGCGCCGAGCCGGCCCCGCTATGAACCTCTAGACGAACGGGCGGGCAACCCTGACCAGGGTTGCCCGCTCACAACGAGGATGCCATGTCGAAGTTCCAGCGTTATCTATTCAACAAGTTCCTATGGTTCTTGCTGGCATTCAGCATCGCCCTTGTTCTGAACTTCTTGCTGCCGCGCCTGATCCCCGGCAACCCGGTCGACTCGATTGTGGGGCAGATGTCGCAAGGGGGAGGCGTCAGCGGCGAATCGCTGGAGAAGCTATACGCGGCCTATATTGCCGAGTTTGGCCTGGACCAGCCCATGTGGCGGCAGTTCACGATCTATGTCGGCAGACTTGCTCAGGGCGACCTGGGAACGTCCTTTGCCCGTTCGCCCGCGCGCGTACAATACCTCATCATGCAAGCGCTGCCGTGGACCATCGCGCTCATGCTGCCGGCCATTCTGCTGGGCTGGATCGTCGGCAACATTCTGGGCGCCCTGGCCGCGTACAAAGGCGGCTGGCTGGATCGCGTCGTCTTTCCGACATCCTTATTCGTGTCGAGCATACCCTATTATTGTCTAGCCATTATCCTACTGTATGTCTTCGCCGTCCACTGGCCCATCGCCCCTGCCGGCGGCGGCTACGGTTATGACAAAACCCCAGGCTGGAACCTGCCCTTTTTCGTCGATGTGCTGCGCCATTACTGGCTGCCATTCCTCACCCAGGCCACGATTTTTATCGGCGGCCAAGCGGTAGGCATGCGCGCCATGTCGGTCTATGAGCTGGATGCGGATTACGTGCGTTTCGCCCATGGGCTGGGCGTATCGGGCAACCGCATCACGGCCTATATCTTCCGCAATGCCATGTTGCCTCAGATCACGGGCCTGGCCCTCGCCATCGGCGGCCTAGTCAGCGGCGGTCTCATCTCCGAGATCGTCTTCGGCTATCCGGGCATCGGCACACTGCTCTTCAGTTCTATCCGCACCAGCGATTACCCCGTGATTCAAGGCATCACCCTCCTGGTTATGGTCGGCGTATTGACGGCGAACTTTATTGTCGACATTGCGTACGGCTTCATCGACCCCAGAATTCGCGCCAAAACCACTGGGGAAAGTTAGCGAGGACCCGCTATGGCGACAGCTGCACCCGCATCCGGCCAGATTAGCACACGCCCTGGGGCATTCGAGGGGCTGCGGCGATCCATCGCCGTCGCCACGGCGCACAACAGGCGCTTTTGGTTTAGCCTCTCGCTAATTACGATCTTGTTGATCTTCAGTCTCCTTGGCCCGTTCATCTTCAATAAGTCCAACCCCACGAAGCTGATCGGCGGGCTGTACGACCCGCCCTCGTCCGAAGCGTGGCTGGGCACGGACAACTTTGGGCGCGATGTCTTTACGCAGCTGATGTACGGCACGCGCACATCCCTCCTCATCGGCACCATCGCCGGCGTCGTTGCCATCATTATCGGCGTGACTATCGGCACGCTGGCCGGCTACCACGGCGGGCGCACGGAAGAGGCGCTGATGGCCTTCACCAATATCGTGATCACCATTCCGTCGCTGGTCATCCTGATCCTGCTCTCGATCGCCATCAGCAACCGATCGGTTGTCACCATGGGCCTGATTATCGGCATCACCAGCTGGCCTTGGACCGCGCGCGCCGTGCGCGCCCAGTCGAGCAGCCTGCGCACGCGCGAACACGTGGACGTAGCGCGTATCTCCGGCGCCGGCCCCGTCTCGCTCATTCTGCGCGAGATATTGCCCTACATGCTCTCGTACATCGTGATGGCCTTCGTGCTGCAGCTCAGTTCCGGCGTCCTGCAAGAGGCGGCCCTCGCCATGCTGGGCCTGGGGCCGAGCAATGTCATCTCGCTGGGCATCATGCTGCACTGGGCGCTGCTATGGGAAAGCGTGCGTACGGGCGCTTGGTGGGCGTTTGTGCCGCCCACTGTCCTCTTGACGATGATTGCCTTCTCGCTCCTGCTGCTGCAATCCAGCGCCGACGAGATCTTTAACCCGCGCTTGCGCCGAAGATAAGCTGCACACGTTGAGCCATTGGCGAACACAAGGAGAGCACGGCGCATGATCCTGAAGAATGTGCGAGCACACTATTCAACCGACGACGGCCCCGTGGTGCGCGCGGTGGATGGCGTCTCTTTTTCGGTTGCCGACGGCGAAGTACTGGGCGTGGTGGGCGAATCGGGCTGCGGCAAGTCGACGCTGGCCTCGGTGATTTCGCTCACGGCGCACCCGCCGCTGCACGTCACCTCCGGTGAGATGTTGCTGGACGGCGAGACCATCACGCTCACGAACCAAGAACATGTCCCGCCCGGCTGGCAGGGGCGCAAAGTCTCGCTGCTGCCCCAGCGCGCCATGAACTCGCTCAACCCCACCGCACGCGTGCACGATTTCGTCATAGACGTGCTGCGCGCGCACGACTCGACAATCACACAGCAAGAGGCCATCGAACGCGCCCAGGAGCGGCTGGAGCAACTCTCACTTCCCAGCCGCGTGCTGGACAGCTACCCGCATCAGCTGAGCGGCGGCATGCGCCAGCGCGTCGTCGCCATCATCTCCACGCTGCTCAACCCCAGCACCCTGATCGCGGATGAGCCGACGTCTGCCCTGGATGTCTCGTCGCAGAAGGAGTTAGTACTGCTGCTGCAACTGCTGCTCGACCGCGGCTTCATCAAGCGCATCATCTACATCACACACGACCTGCCCATGTTGAGCAACATCGCCGACCGCATTGCCGTGATGTATGCCGGTGAAATCGTCGAAATCGACAACACCAAGGCCATGATCGACACGCCGCGCCATCCCTATACGCGCACGCTGATCGGCTCGACACTCGACCCCGACCCGCGCGTACGCGAGAGCCGCATCGAGGGCATTAAGGGCGCGCCGCCGGACCTGCGCAACCCGCCCAGCGGCTGCCGCTTTCATCCGCGCTGCTCCTATGTCATGGAAATTTGCCCGCGGGAAACGCCGCCCATCAGCGGCACAGACACGAACTTTTACACATGCTGGTGGCTGCAAGAACAGACTGCCGCCGCCAACTTCGCAAAGGTACAGAAATAATGCCGCCCTCCGCGCAACCCCCGCTGATCGAGACAAAGAACCTTTCGCGTACCTTTGGTCACGGCGAACAGGCCGTCCGCGCGGTTCATAACGTTTCTTTCCATGTTCAGCCTGGCGAGATCGTGGCTGTCGTGGGCGAAAGCGGCAGCGGCAAGTCCACCCTGGCGCGGCTGATCCTCCGTCTGCTCGACCCGACCTCCGGCCAAATCTTGCTGGATGGGCGCGACGTGACCACCTTGCGCAGCAGCAAGGAGTTGAAACCCTACTGGCGCAAAGTGCAAGGCGTCTTTCAGGACCCCTTCGCCGCGGTCAACCAGTTCTTCACTAATCGCCGCGTGCTGGAAAAACCGCTGCAATTGCTGGACCACAAGCCCTCGCACGCCGAGCGCGACCAACGCGTTGAGACCGCTCTGCTCGAAGTCGGGCTAGACCCGTCGGACGTACTTAACAAGGGGCCGCATCAGTTGTCCGGCGGTCAATTGCAGCGTGTGATGATCGCACGCGCACTGGTAGCCGGCCCTGAATTGCTTCTTGCCGACGAGCCGACCAGCATGCTCGACGCCTCCCTGCGCGTGACCGTGCTCAATCTGCTGCTGGACCTGCGCGAACGGCACAACATGGGCATCCTCTTCATCACGCACGACCTGGGGCAGGCCTACTATCTCAGCGACCGCGTGCTGGTGATGTATCGCGGCGAGGTGGTGGAGCAAGGGCCGGTCCAGCAGGTGCTCTCCTATCCGCAACACGCCTACACGCAGCGCCTGCTGGCGGATGTGCCGCGGCTGCATGGCTGGGGGGCGGTGCTTAGCGACGGCAGCTACAACGGCGGCACGGGCGCATAACGTGCTGCGTGCGGACTCTATAAAGAGGCCGCACGCAAGGCAACCGGCGATTCTTCAGTTCGGCACAGCCCTTTGAGTCTATCCCGCGCCCTGCACAGCCACAGCGTCCAGGCCGAGCATGTGCAGCAGCTTGCGCACGGTGAAGCGGTCGCGCAGGTAATGGCCGTTTTCAGCCGCCAGCGCCAGTTCCTCCGCGGTTAAGCCCAGTTCTTGCACCGTGGTCGGCCCGCCGACTTGCCGCAGGAGCGCGCGGATAGCCTCTGCCTCCGGCACGCCCGCCGCGATCTCCTGGATCTCGTCCCAGTGATCCCAAATGCGGCGCGTCAACTCGTCGAAGGCGCCGGTGTCCATATCGAGGAAGGGCGTCTGGATCGCAGCGATCTCGCCGCCCATTTCCGGGCCAAAAGCGCGGCGGATCTGCGCCAGCTCCTGCTCGCGGCTGGGCAGCGTTGCCTGCTCCAGAATCTGCGACAGCTCCGGGCGCGAGATGTTGCGGATCGCGGCGTAGAGCTGCGCCGCCTGCGCCGTGGCTACCCCCACCTTGGCCCCGTGCAACAACGCGGGCCGCTGCTCCCACAACAGCTTCATTTCCCAATAGTGCGAGTAGTGATGTTCCGTGCCCGAAGCCGGGTGCGAACGGCCAAAGTCCATCATGCAGATGCCGGAGTCGATCAGCCCCTGCATCAGCGCGGCGATGCCCGCGTCCGACGCAGCGGCGATGCCCTCCGCGTTGTCCACGCACAACTGCACGGCATCCATTGTGCGCTGCGCGATGGCCTCGTCGTACGGTTCATCCCACAACAACCGGCCGATGCGCCAGTCCGCCAGCGAAGTATATTTGCCGATCATGTCGCCGAAGCCGGCGGCGATCATCGGACGCGGCGCATGGGTCAACGTGACCATGTCGGCGAAGATGGCGATCGGCGCGTGGGTGGTATACGTGTTCTTAACGCCCGCTACAATCAGCGGGGCGCCCACGGACGCGAAGCCGTCCACCGAGGGCGCGGTCGGCAGGGAAATGAACTGGTTGCGCGTGCGATGGCTGACGAAGCGCGTGATGTCCGTGACGGTGCCTGAGCCGACCGCGATGAAGGTGCGGTCCGTCGCGTCGTACGCCAGCAGGAGCTGCATGACCGTATGCGCGTCGGCTACGACTTCCTCGCCGCCGAAGACCACCGTGATCACGTCGAACTCGGCGTCGCGCAGGGCGCAGTCGACAATCCGCCCCCACACGCCATAGGTGTTGCGGTCTGCCGTCAGCACAAGCCGTTGCCGCCTGTGCGCTTTGCAGAACGCGAGCAACTGATTCAGTACGTCGTCCCCGATCACAACCACCGGCAAGTCCGGCATAGTTGACCTCTCTGCGCTCTTTGTGCTCTGTAGTTTGTATAGGGAGGACCGCCCATGCAAGGTGGCCCCAAGTAATCCGTCTATGCATCTATCATAGCAGATGCACGCGCCGCGCCGAAAGCCGCCGCTTGCGCGTCGTGCCATCATTCAGGCGCGGCGGGCGCCCGACCTTGCCGATAGGCGGGGAGGAGAATATCCGGGCGGTCGGTTGTTATGCGATCCACGCCCATGTCCGCCATCGCCCACATTTCCGCCGGTTCGTTGATCACCCAGCCGTGTACCGTGATGCCCTGCGACTGAAGCGTTTGCACCAGCGCCGGCGTCACAAACGCTTTGTTCACCGCCACCCACGCCAGGCCCAGCGCATGCACATCCGCCGCCAGCAGCGCGGGGTCGGTTGAATCCTTTTGCGCGAAATACTCTTTGGAGACGATGGCGTGAGCGCGCACGTTTGGCGCCAGCGCCTGCACCGCAGTGAGCGTAGGGAAGTTGAAGGAGGAGAGCACCGTATACGCTTCGGCCCGGTTGCGGCGCAACAAGTCGATCACCTTCTGTTCGATGCCGTCATAGCGCTTGCCCGCGGCGTCGGTCTTGATTTCGAGATTGATCTGCACCTTGCCTTGAATGAAGTCATAGACTTCTTGCAAGGTAGGAATGCGCTGCACGCCGAACTCGCGGCTCGGATGCTTGGCCGCGGCGTCCAACGTCTTCAGTTCCGCCAGCGTATAGTCGCCGATGGCGCCGCTGCCGTCGGTG
>JBBSBO010000036.1:0-10715 GCA_038251215.1 Caldilineales bacterium | reverse complement strand
TCTCCACAATTGTCCCCGGCTCGGAGACCGCTACGCCCAATCCATTCGGCCTCAGCCCGCTGGAAACGCCCACGCCCAACCCGTTCGGCATCAGTCCGCTGGAAACTCCCGCCCAGCCGTTCTCTCCGCTGGGGACGTCGGCGGTGGACGCCGCCGCCCTACAGGCGACCCTGACCATGCAAGCCGAACTCGCTGCCGCCTTCACGCCCACCTGGACGCCGTGGCCCGTGGAGACTTCGACCGAGATCCCCACCTGGACGCCCTTGCCGATCGAGACGCCGCCGGAGACGCCCAGCGAGACGCCCACTGAGACGCCGGCGCCGGCCCTGGTCGTCGTCGAGACGGCGACGCCGATGTTCGTGGTGGTGACGGAGACGCCCACCGCCGCCGCCGCGGCCCTGGCGCCGACGATGACGCCGCTGCCCATGGCGACGGCTCCGCCCAGCCTGGGCTTTCTCAGCCTGCTCGCGCCCACCACACAGAACCTGATGATGATGATGCTCTGCCTGGTCTTCCTCAGCGCCAGCGGGTTGGGCGCCCTCGGCCTGGTGGCGACCATCCTTTTCCTGCGTTCCCAGGCCCAGCGCAACCGCTTGGAAGAAGACCTGCTGCGGCGGCGACGGCTCTAGGATAATTGTCCCATGCGCACCTTTATCGCCATTGAGCTTCCTTCCGAAGTCCGCACCGCCATCAGCCGCCGCCGGCAACAACTGGCTGCGCAACTGGCGCAGGCGGGCCTGGGCGACTGCTTCCGCTGGAGCGCCGTGCAGAACATCCACCTGACGCTGCGCTTCTTGGGCGAAACGGACCCCAGCCAACAGGCGCGCATCGAAGCCGGGCTGGCGCAGACGGCTCCCAATTGGCATGGCTTCGAGTTGTGTGTGGGCGAGGCGGGCGGCTTTCCCACCTTGCGCCGGCCGAATGTATTGTGGCTGGGGCTGACGGGGGAGCTGCCGGCGTTGCTCGCCATGCAGCGCGGCGTCGAACAGATTGCGCGCACAGCCGGCTTTGCGGCGGAGACGAAATCCTTCTCGCCGCACCTCACCCTGGCGCGGGCGGCGCGTGGCTGCGGGCGTACGCAGCTCCAGGCCGCGGGCGAGTTGGTGCAAAGCTTCGTCGCACGCAGTACAGACGACTTACGCGATGAACCCCCGTGTTTCGCGGTGACGGAAGTTGTCCACATGCACAGCGACCTGCGCGGGACGGGGCCTATCTACACGCCGCTCTCCGTGCATCGCCTGGGCGACTAGGCTTCGCCCCGCGGCTGCTTACGGCGACGGCGCGCCCAGCGCGGCCAGACGATCAACCCGGCGATCATCAATAGCGTGGCCCACGATAGGATCGCGCCGGTTGTGCGCGCGGGCGTAGCCGACATGCGGGCGTCGATGCGATGGCGGCCCGCCGGCACGTCCACCTCCAGCAGCCCATGCGGATCCGACACATATACGGGCACAGGCTCGCCGTCCACGCGCACGCGCCAGCCGGGGAAGTAGAGTTCGTGGATGCGCACCCGGCCTGCCGAGGCCATCTCCACCACGCCGCCAGCGCTGGAGCCGCGGCTATACTGGCTGATGACCTGCCCCGGCGCGCCCAGGATCGCCAGCCGCGTCAAGTCGCCGTCCTCAGCAGACTCCTCCGTATAGTCCGGCGCACGATACTCGTCACTCATGGGCGAAGCGGCGAACGGCTCCTTCACCCACTCGGTAAAGGCGAGCATGTCCGGGTGTTCCTCCTCAAAGCGGAAGACGGCGCGTCCGTCCTCGCGCCAGGCTTCCACCGGCTGCAAGTCGGCCGCGACATAGGCAAAGCCGCCCAAGATCACGAGCAGGCTGACGACCAGGGTTGAAGCCGTGGCCTGTCCCACGCCGCCCAACCCGGGCAGGCGGCTGTCGCCCGCCAGCATCACGCCCATCGCCATGCCCGCCAGGGCGGACGCCGTAAATGCCGCCAGCGCCAGCAGCCGCCACGGGAACTGGATGATCGCCAGCATGGGCAGCGCCGACCAGACCAGGCTCGACGCCGGCATCATCAAGAAGAGGATCAACACCGTGGCTGCGGCCAAATAGGCGAGCAAACTGCGGCGTAGCGACCTCTGCTCCACACCGCCCACGATCAGGAAAGCCGCTAAAATGAGGAAGAGCAGCGGCATCACGCCGGCCTGGAAGCCCATGCCGTCGTTGGCCCCCAGCGGGTCATCCGAAAAGCCCGTGCCCCAAAACGGGCTGAAGAACTGTCCGAACCACACGAAATGATTGCGGTAGTCGTAGGTCTCCGTCACGTACACTTGCTGCTGCAAGTGCGGACCTTCCGCCAGCAGCGGGATCAGAAACGCGGCGGCGAGGGTCAGCGCCGCCAGGCCCGCGCCCGCAGCCAGCCCGGTTGCGGCCCACGGCGCGACGCCCTGCGCGCGCCACTGTTGGATCAGGCGGAAGAGGACAAAGGTGATCAGCAGCGGTGTGAAGGAGATCAGGGCGAAGGTGTGCGTCAGCAGCACGCCGCCTAGCGCCAGAATCGCCAGTGCTAGGCGCGGCTGCCAGCCAGCGCCCAACCCGCGATCGAGCAGCCGGTCGAAGGCGAGGAACACCCACGGAAACCAGGCCAGCAGCAGCGAATCGTTGAGCGCGGCGCGCACATAGATGTCCAGCAGATGATAGGGTGCGTAGACGTAGACCAGCCCGGCGACGACGGCGGCAAGACGCACCCAAACGCGCTCGTCGCGCGCTCCCGCTTCCAGCCCCAGCCAATGGACGACCAGGCGATACATGCCCCACGCCCCGGCCAAAAAGCCGAACGCCCAGGTCAGCTTGACCGCCAGCGTGTAGCCCGCGCCCAGGAGCACGAAAATCTCGGCGAGGTAGAAGCCCAGCGGCGCTTGAATGATGAAGGTGGGGTAGCCGTAGCCCTGGATGTGATGCATAGCCCAGCGCGGGAAGAGCGCTCCGTCGCGCAGGCTGGCGTCGAACTGCATGACATAGAAGACGCTGTGGCGACCGTCGTGCGCGCTGAAGAAGTAGCCCGGCGCAAACAGCGGCGACAGCGCCAGCAGCGTCCACGCGCCGAGCAGCAGCAGATACGGGTCAAACTGCAAGGCCGCAAGACGTTTACGCATGGTGTAACCTATGTGTACGGGCTGTGTGCATCATTAATGTATCTTGGCGTCTACGCATCATGGCGTTGCGTGCGGGAGCAGCACGTCGTGACGCAGCGCCTGGAGCGCGGCCGCGGGCGCCGGCGAGCCGGCAGCCGCGATGCTGGGGGCCAGCCCGAACGGGTCGCGCCACAGTACGCCGGCGGACAGGGTCAGTCCGTCGGGCCAGGGGCCGCTGACTAGCTGCAAGGGCGGTCGCCACGCTGCGCCGGAGGGTGCGGGGAGCGGCATATTGCCCGGCGCTGTATAGCACACCTGGACGGTGTTGGCATCCGCGTTCGCCCACACGTACAGCCAGCGGTCGCCGCCTGCATAGAGGCTATGCAGCCCACGCAGCCCGTGTAGCTCCATCCACAGCGGGACCAGGCGCGTGAAGGCCGCCTCCACGCTGAGGATGGGCTGCGCGTTGGCGTTCCACTGCGCCAGGCGACCAAAGCCCTGTGTGCGCCGACATTTCTGCGCGTAGAGGTCATCGAGCGCCTGTGCCAACGGCTGTGGGTTCAGTTGGCCCGGCGCGGGCAATACGTTCTCCACGCACTGCACGCGGCGCGTCTGATTTTGCGCCAGTTGCATCGCCGTAGGTCGCGCCAAGGAGGTCCCGGCGAAAACGATTTCGGGCTGAGTCTGGTCGGGCAGATGATGCAAAGCTGCCGCCAGCAGATTGATCAGCCGATGGATCGGCGCCTGGCTGTGGCCTTGACCGCCTTCATAGCCGCCGGACAGGACGATCACCTCGGGCCGCAGCGCGTCCAGGTCACGCGCCAGGGTTGCCGCGTTCAAATGGGCGCTCAGGCAGACGCCACCTACCTCCTGCGCCTGGCTGGCGTCGAGGGCGGCGCGCGCCGCCGCCCAGCTGTTGGTTGCGGTCAAGCCCGCCAGCCATACGCGCAGCCGCGGCCGCGGGCTGGCGCTGATCACGACTTGCTCCAGGGGCGGGCGGCGCACCGGGTCGGCGCTTTGCAGCAGCGGGCCGCTCGACGCTTCGTCCCAGAGGGTGCGCTGCAAGCGCGCGCCCAGCTGCCGGCATATCTCCTGCACGGGCGCGACCAGCGGTCTCTGCTCGCGGCTGGGCGCGATGCGCCAGGCCGCGAGCCGATAGACGCCGTCGATTGGCTCCAGCAGGCAGGCGGTCAGGCGATGCACCTCCACGCCCACAGCCAGAATTGTGCCTTCGTTGGCGACAGGTCCCTGGTTGAATTCGTGCCGGCTCAATCCTTCTTGCGCGGCGAAGTTGCTTTCGGCCATGTTCACCTGGGCTACCACAGCGACTGCACGCGTGCCCACCACGCCGTGTTGTGGACCATATCGGAGAGAAAAGCGGCGCGCGCGATCAGCAGGCTCAGGCGCGAAACCGCCAGGCGGGCGAAGATCAGCCCCGCCGCCAGCCACAAGGCGCGTTGGCCCAGCCACAGCCAGCCCGTCATCAGCCCGCGCACCGCCGGCGGCTGTTGCTGCAAGTGGCGCGCCGGGTCGACGTACAGATAGAGCAGCGTGGCGGTGGTCAGCAGCAGTGTAAGCAGGCCCACCAGCGGCAGATAGCCGGGTGCGGCGGGCACGAAGCCAATCTGCGCGGCGCGCAGATATTGCGGGATGAGCGTGCCTTGCAGCGCGCCCATGATGCCCGCGCCCAGGCCGATGCCCAGCAGCAGCGCCGTCACTGCGCGCCCGCCGCCATGCAGCGCGCGCCGCCACACGGGCAGCGGCTCGCCCCGCGGCGTCGCCCGCAACAGGATGCGGTCCATGCCCGCCAGCGCCAGGACACTCGCCAAGCCAAGCGGCAGCCAGCCGTCGAGCAGACCGGCTTGGCCCTGCATCAGGGGGTCAAAGAGGCGCGGCAGCAGTACATGGCGCGCCGCCAGCACCGCGGCATAGCCCAGCCCGGCGCCGACCAGGATGTGCTGCGCCAAGCGCGCCACGGCGTTGTCACCCGCCAGCGCGCTGAAGATCATCAGCGTGAAGAAGAACGCGATCCAGGCGCCCAGCGGGTCGAACAAAGACGCGCCGTCCTGCATCAACTGGCTCATATCAATTGGCCCATATCAATTGGTCCATTGCCGCACCGTTCATGGCTCTTGCCGCCGGCGAAACACGACCGCCAGGTTGCCCAACACAATCGCCCCGAAAAAGACGATGAGACCCCAATCCTGCAAGACCAGTTGGCTGTCGAGCGCGGGCGAGCGCTCCAGGCGCGGCAGGCGCTCGCTCAGCAGCGCCTGATAGCTGTAGGCGCCGTCGAAGCCGCTGACCAGCCCGACAAGCTGTCCGCTGTTCCAATAGGGGCGCAAGATCGGGTCGGCCCCGGCGCCGACCACCGCGATTACCGGCGTGCGGTTGAGCGGCGCAGCCTGCTCCAGCCAGTGCTGCACATCCTCGGCCTGCGCGCCGAAGACGATCGCCAGGTCGGGCGGCTCCGGCGGCGCGCCTGCAAAGACCTGGGCGGGGTTCTGTGCGACCAGCGCCAGCATGGGCGCGCCGCCGGGCAGATACTGCACGGGGATCCGCCAGGTACTCTCCGCAGCGGCGGTGAGACTTTCGCTGCGCTGCCACTCTAAGCGAGCGCGTTCGATCAGCCGCCGCGCCGTCGCCGGTCCGGTGGGCAGCAGGCTGACGACGGAGAGCCGCGCCCGCCGCTGCAAGAGATGCTCGACAACCGGCAGCGCCGCCAAGTCCAGCTCGCCCGCTGTCGCCGGGTCATAGGCCCAGTAGACCGTGACATGCGCCTGGGCGGGCAGCCCCTGCACGCGCAGGAAGGCTTCCTCTACGCCGGGCCACTGGGTGGGCGCGCCGTGCGGCCAGGGCGGCATCAATAGCGCGGGCAGGAGGATCGCCAGCCCCAACGCCAGGTACAGCCAGGGCGTGTGGAATGCACCCATGTCCGGCATCTGCCAAAAACGCTCCGCCCCGCCCAACACAGGCGGCGACTCCATGTGCCGGCGCACCAGGCGCATCTGCTCCAGCGGGATGTGCGGCGGCTGCGGGCGCATGCGCTCTGGATTCGCTTCTGCATCCGTGTTGCGCACGGCGATGCGCACAGGCGCCAGCAGACCCTGCATGCCGGGCGCAAGACGAGCGACCTCGGCGTGCAGCGATTCATCCTCTTCTTCAAAGGGAGGGACCTCGCTCTCGCCGCCGAATTCCATGCGCAGCCAGGGCTGGTCACCCACCGGCGCGGGTGGCTCCGGCTCGGCGGGCGATGCGTGCGGCGGCGAAGACGGCTCCTCCGTAGCGGGGGCGGACGGCGGCGCCTCCTCCGCGCCCGCCGTGGCGGGCGCGGGTTCTTGCGCATGTGCAGGCGGCGCGGCGCGCAGCTCCGTTCCGCAACTGTTGCAGAAGTTCGAGCCGGCTCGGTTAGCGGTCCCACAGTGGGGACAGCGGATAATCGACATAAAGCGGCTTCTCTGGATAGGAAATACGCACTTCGTGTTGCCTAAATCTCGATAACTTCAGCAGAATGTGCCGATCGCTCTACTTCGTCATGAACATAAAACGGACGGCGGCCAGGGCAAGCGCAATGCTGCTGCCCATCAGCGCGCCGCGCAGCGTAGCCATGCCGGGCACATCCAGCATCCAGGCGGCGAACTGCGCCAGCGCGGGCGGCATCCACACGCCGGACACGGGCGCCTGCGCCGTCAACAGCAGCAAGGCACTCGCCAGCATCCACCCGCCGCCGTTACGCCCCACGCGCAGATAGCGATAGGCGGCGGCGACCATAAAAAAGGCCAGGAGCGCGAAGAGCGTAGCCTGCCCGGGCGCGATGATGCTGTCGAACAGCCATTCGGTCAGCGCGCTTTCGGCCCCGCGGGGGCTAAATAGCCCGCTCGCCAAGACGACGACCAACGCTGCGATCAGGGCAATACTATAGGGCCAGTTGCTTTCTCCCAAGAACACGCGACGCAGATGCGTCCAGGCCACGTTGAGTACGCCCAGCAGCAGGCCAAACGCGGCCAACACGATGCCCCAGCGATACAGCATCTCCGTGACCGGCTGCAGCCAGGGCGCTACGCCCATGCGGTCGATCACAATCACCACCGACACGGCGAACGCCAGGGCAATGACCAGGTAGTTGGGCGGGGCAGGGCGAGCAGATTGCACGGCGCAGGCTCAGAGCAGGATCGCGAGGATAACAAGCAAGAGCGCCAGCAGCAACGCAGCCCAGGCGAGCCAGTCCGCCGTCGGTTCCGCCGCGGAGGCGCCATCTGTCGGCGGAACGAGCAATAGGGCGGATGCGTCTATGCCCGCTTGCACAAAGGGCAGCGTTTCCCAAGGCGTAGGCGCGCCGGGGCGGCTTTGCGGCTGGAAGATCGGCGCTGCAAGGTCGGCTGCGCCGGCGCCATCCGCCGCCCGCGCGTCGAGCGCTGCGCCCAACAGCGCCAGCGAGGCCATGTGTTCCACCGGGGCGATCCCCGTGAACAGGACCGCCGGTTGAACGACGCCGCGCGCCTGGCGCGGCGCGGCCGGCTGCAGGAGGGCGGCGAGCCAGGTTGCGCCGGGACCGCCCACGGTCACGACAGGATGCGCGGCGTCCACACGGCGCGCGGCGAGCAGTTGCAGCGCCAACAGCGAGGCCGTACTCTGCGTGGTCAGGCTGCTCGCGCCCAAGTCCAGGATCGGCGTGACGCCTTCTTCCACTTTCTGTTCGATGTGCTTGTGCCAGTGCAGAAAAATGTCACCGGCGGACGGGTTCCAAAACATAGGCGTAGCATCTGATCCGTCAAGAGATGGCAGGCAAGGCGGTTAGCGGTCGCGTTCGGCTGGGCCGGCTGCCGCAAGCAAGGCGGCCTCCAGACTGCGGGCGCTCTCCGGGCGGCTGAGGTCGGCGGCCAGTTCGCCGCAGGCGTCGACGCCCAGCAGCTCCGCCAGCGGCTGCATGGCGTACAGCGTTTGGCCGCAGGCGAAGGCCAGCGGGCGATGTCCGGCGACAAACAAAAGCAGCGGGCCGGCAAGTTGCCGTCGCGCGCAGGTGTGGATCAACTGCTGCGAAAACGGAGAAAGCGACATGGCTACACCTGGCAGTTACACTTGGCTCGTTCCGGAGCCGGACGCCCTATCCGGCCAATCGCACCCATTCTATCACACAAGCGGCCTGCCCGGTGATCTCTCGTGTATTGCCTGTCAGGCGCATCCCCGTCCAAACTGCCGGCTTCCTCGCAGGCTTGGCCCTGGACGGGCAGACCGGCCTATTTGCCCGCCCTGCTTCTTTGACACTGGCCGCGCAAGTCCGTAGAATCGAAGTAGGCTGCTTCAAGATCGTATGCAGCCGCCCGCTGGTGGCCCGCCCGCTATCTATCCCAGGCCTGATCTCATGCAAAAGACGCCGCCAAACCCGCTGCACGACCCGCTGCAAAATTCGCCGCACGAGCCGAGGCAAGACTATGACATCTTGGTGCTGGGCGAGATCAACGTCGACCTGATCCTGCGCGGCGGCGCGCGCCCTGTCTTCGGCCAAGCCGAGAAGGTGGTCGCCGACGCAGCGATGACGATGGGCGGCTCCGGCATTATCTTTGCCTGCGGCGCGGCGCGGCTGGGGCTGCGCGTGGCCTACTGCGGCGTCGTGGGCGACGATCTCTTCGGGCGTTACATGCTCGACGGCCTGCGTGAACACGGGGTGGACCCCCGCGGCGTACACGTGCGCGCCGACCAGAAGACCGGTCTTACCGTCATCCTTGAGGACGCACAGGACCGCGCCCTCCTTACGCACTTGGGAGCCATCGGCGCGCTACGCGCCGACATGGTGGAGTACACGCTGCTTGCCCGCACCCGCCATGTCCACGTCAGCAGCTACTTCTTGCAGCACGCCCTCCAGCCAGGGCTGCCCGCTCTGCTGGCGGAAGCCCGGCGCGGGGGCGCCACCGTCTCACTGGATACCAACTGGGATCCCGACGAGCAGTGGGATCACGGACTCGCCGAGACGCTGGCGCAGACCGACATCTTTCTGCCCAACGCCCAGGAGGCGCAGGCCATCGCCCGGCATGAACTGCTGAATGGGGCGGACGGCGCGCTGGACGCGTTGGCGGCAACTGTGCCGACTGTCGCCATCAAGCTGGGCGCCGACGGCGCGCTGTGTCGCCGCGGCGCTGCTCGTCTCGCCGACCCCGGCTTTGCCGTCGACGTCGTCGACACGACCGGCGCGGGCGACAGTTTCGATGCCGGCTTTGTCTTCGGCTGCCTGCAAAAATGGAGCTTGGCGGACACGCTCGCCCTAGCCTGCGCCTGCGGCGCGCTCTCCGCCCGTGCGGCGGGCGGCACGCCGGCCCAACCCACCCTGGACGAAGCGCAACAACTGATTCGCCGGAGAAAAGCCTGATGGAAGCCTTGAATGAAGCGCGCGTGGAACCGCTCAATATCCTCGTGCAGCGCATCATCGACTTGCGGCGCGCCCAGCGCGGCCAGGTGACGCTGCTCGCCGTCTGCCCCAATTCGGTCGCCGTTCTCGAGGCAGCCGTGTTCGTCGCGGCGCGCAACAACACGCCCATGCTCTTCGCCGCCACCCTCAACCAGGTGGATCGCGACGGCGGCTATACCGGCTGGACACAGGCCGAGTTCGTGGCGCAGATGCACGCCTTTGCCCGTCGCTACGGCTGCGCCGCACCGCTCTATCCCTGCCTAGATCACGGAGGCCCGTGGCTGAAGGACAAACACACGGCGCAAAATCTGTCCCTGGCGGAGACGATGCATGAGGTCAAGCAGAGCCTGACCGCCTCGCTCGCCGCCGGCTATGCGCTGCTGCACATCGACCCCACGGTTGACCGCACGCTGCCGCCTGACCGCCCCGTGCCCATCGACCTGGTGGTGGAGCGCACCCTCGACCTGATCGAATACGCCGAAGCCGAGCGCGTGCGTCTCGGCCTGGCGCCCATCGCCTACGAGGTCGGCACCGAAGAGGTGCATGGCGGCTTGGTGGACCTGGACAACTTCACGTGCTTCATCGCCGGCCTGCGCCAGGGTTTGACCGCGCGCGGGCTGCTGCACGCCTGGCCTTGCTTTATCGTGGGCAAGGTGGGCACTGACTTGCACACTAGCGACTTCGACGCGGGCGCGGCGCGCGCTCTCTATGACATCGTGGCGGGCTACGGCTCGCTGATCAAAGGCCACTATACCGACTGGGTGGCTAACGCGCAGGACTACCCCGCGGCAGGCATGGGCGGGGCTAATGTTGGGCCGGAGTTCACCGCTGTCGAGTACGACGCGCTGGTCGACCTCGCCGTCAAGGAGTACGCGCTGCTCGTCAGCCGCCCGCAAACGCTCGCATCGGGCATCTTGCAAAGCCTGGAAGACGCGGTGCTGGCCTCCAACCGCTGGCAGAAGTGGCTCCAGCCGGACGAGCGCCATCTCGCCTTTGCCGACCTTTCGCCGCAGCGGCGCGTCTGGCTGGTGCGCACGGGCGCCCGCTATATCTGGATGGACGCGCCCGTCCTCGAGGCGCGGCGCCGCCTCTATGCCAACCTCAGCTGCGTGATATCCAACCCCAACCAATACGTGGTCGAACGTATCGCCGCCGCCATTGACCGCTACGTGAATCGCTTCGGCTTGTTCGACGCCAATCGCCTATTGACTGCAACGCCCACCC